>JANOYJ010000597.1:0-2630 GCA_031428815.1 Phyllobacterium sp. | reverse complement strand
CACGGTGTCGGGTGAACTGGTGCGCAATGGTTTCATTGGTGTCGGTGCCGCACTGCTTCTCATCTTGGCCTATGTCTGGTTCCGGTTTGAATGGCAGTTCGGCCTTGGCGCGATTATTGCCACCGGCCATGATATTGTCCTGACAATCGGGCTGTTTGTTGTGACAGGCATGGAGTTCAGTCTCACCTCAGTAGCCGCCATTTTGACAATTATGGGCTATTCTTTGAACGATACGGTCGTGGTCTATGATCGCGTTCGGGAAAATCTGCGACGTTACAAGAAAATGCCGATTATCGATTTGCTCGATCTATCCATGAATCAGACGCTCTCGCGTACCGTTCTGACTGGTGTGACGACCTTGCTGGCGCTGGGTGCGCTCTGTCTGTTCGGGGGCGAGGTCATTCGATCGTTCACGATTGCAATGATATTCGGCATCGTGGTTGGTACCTATTCATCAATCTTCGTGGCCGGTCCTTTGCTCATCTTGTTCAAACTGCGTCCCGGCGGCAATCAATCTGAAGTAGTTGCCGGTTCGGCCGTCGCCTTCAAGGCAAAATGACGACGGTGCCAAAAGGCATCGAGATCCGTGCGGCACATTTTCCGGGCCGTGCGCCGATTGACGCTTATGGCAATGGCGGGTTTCGCTTTGCGGATATGTCGCATATCGGTTCGATCTTATGTCTGCCGTCGGGGATTCATGGATGGGAGCCAGGCATACCCGACGCGTTGGTATTGGCCGACATTGAGCGGATTTTGATGGAAGCGGGCGATATTGAAGTATTGCTCTTCGGCATGGGCTTGGATTTGAGGCCCATTCCAAAGCCGATCAAAGAGGCTCTGCGTGAGCGGCGCATTTCGTCGGACCCGATGAGTACCGGGGCGGCAGTACGCACCTATAATGTGCTGTTGGCAGAGGAGCGGCGCGTGGCGGCGGCGCTGATCGCGGTCGAATGAGCGCTCTGAGCGACTTGGTCAAGGCGGCGAATTGGGACCGCTATATTTCCACTCTATTTGCACCGGCTGAGAAGCGTGAGGCGTTGTTTTCGCTGTACGCGTTTGATGCGGAAGTGTCGCGCATTTGTGACTTGGTTCATGAGCCATTGCCCGGTGAAATCCGGTTGCAATGGTGGCGGGATGTGGCGAACGGATTGCGGGATGGCGAGGCGATGGGGCATCCTGTTGCGTCGAGCGTTCTTCAGACGATTGCAGAGCATGAGTTGCCACGCACCGCATTCGATGCCTATTGCGAGGCGCGAATTTTTGAATTTTACCACGACATAATGCCCGATCAAACCGCACTCGAAGCCCATCTTGGTGCGACACAATCGGCGATGATTCAGCTCGCTGCGATGGTTCTGGACAAGGATGCCGCGCGACATGTGAGCGACGCGGCGGGCCATGCCGGTGTGGCAGTGGGTTTGGCCGAGATCTTGCGGCGTTTGCCTATGATACGCCAACGCGGGCAGGGATTTGTGCCGGAGACGGTTTTGGCGGCGGCCGGAGTGTCGAATGAGATGTTTTTAAGTGACGTCGATGCGGTGGCCGCGAAGCGTGTTGTCGACGCGCTCGTGGCGTTAGCGCAGGATCATTTGACTAAGTATCAAGCATTAGCGGCAAAGCTGCCCAAGTCCGTAAAGCCGGCATTTCTACCGGTTGCCACGGTGGCGCGATTATTAAAGTCCGTTGTTAGACAAACCAACCCCGCACGACAAATGGCTATTGTTTCGCCGGTGATGCGTATGTGGGATGTGGCGAGGGTTGCGATAAAGACCTAGCCCTTAGTGTCGCTGATCGTTGCTGCCGTGCTTTTATCGGGCTGCAAACAGGTCCTCTGCGTCTCCGGGCGTATGGCGATAGAAGCGGTTTCAGTCTGACTTTTCGGATGCCACGCCTCTTATCCCAGCCATGACTTCACATCGACAAGCGCCCTCGCAGTCATTACCTTCTTTCGGGCTTGCGCCTTTGCCGCGCCGCGCAAACGCTTGCCTTCTGACTTTGGTGCTTCAACGGGTGGGAACAGACCGAAATTGACGTTCATCGGCTGGAATGAGCGTTTGCCGGGCTCATCATCAGAAGTGAGATGTCCGCCTGTGATATGACCGAGGATTGCACCGAAGGCTGTTGTGTCGGGAGGCGGGGCTAGGACCTGTTCGAGAACTTCAGCAGCGGCGAAGCGCCCGGCGAGCAGGCCGATGGCGGCGCTTTCCACATAACCTTCGCAGCCGGTGATTTGGCCAGTAAGCGAATATCTTCGCGCGATTTGAGACGCAGTGTTGCGTCGAGCAAGGTTGGCGAATTGAGATAGGTATTGCGGTGCAGGCCGCCGAGACGGGCGAACTCAGCATTTTCGAGGCCGGGTATCATTTTGAATATATACGTCTGTTCGGCATATTTCAGTTTCGTCTGAAAACCGACCATGTTGTAGAGTGTGCCCAAGGCGTTGTCTTGGCGCAATTGTGCGACGGCATAGGCTTTCACCGTTGGATTATGCGCATTGGTGAGGCCCATGGGCTTCATCGGACCGTGGCGTAGGGTTTCAACGCCGCGCTCGGCCATGATCTCAATTGGCAGGCAGCCGTCGAAGTAGGGCGTGCCTTCCCATTCTTTGAATTCGGTGCGCCCGCCTGCAA
>JANOYJ010000596.1:0-3688 GCA_031428815.1 Phyllobacterium sp. | reverse complement strand
AGGGTTTCGACCAAGGCCAGTTGGCGAAGCTCGGTAAGCGTCGCAGTGGCGTTCATTGCCTCGCCCTCCGCCAAATCCAACATGCGGGTGACATCTTCGACGCTCAACGTTTTGGGCAGAGGGCGTGATTTGCGCGGGGCGTCTACCGTGGCAGTCGGATCGTCGGTACGGTGGCCTTCGGCGTAAAGAAAGCGGAAGAACTGCCTGAGCGCGGAGAGTCGGCGCGCCTGCGAGGTGGCGGCAAAGTTTTTGGTGGAGAGCGATTCGAGATAGGCGCGGATGGTGGGTGTGTCGGTCGAAACGAGTTTGCTGCCTTTGCTTACAGAGAAAGCGGCTGCATCTTCCAAGTCGCGGCGGTAGGATCTGAGCGTGTTCTCGGCCGCGCCGCGCTCGGCGCTCATCATTTCGAGGAAAGACTCGATTAGGGCGTCATTATTCATGGTTTGACAGCTGGTGCCGTCGGCGCGACTGGATTGAGCTTGTCAGTCGAGACGCGAATGGTCATTTCTGTTTGTGTTGGTTTCACAAACGTTGCCAGCGCCAACATACCGCCGAAAACGATCAAGGCGATGACCGCCAGAAATGTGATGAGCCGGAAAAGCGTTGGCATTGGGCCTCAAGTTAGGGACGTCACGAGAGAATCAAGACGAAAACAGATGTCCGGTTATGCTCACTTGCGCTTTAGCAGGCAAGAGTTGACCGAAATGCGGCCTGCACTTACTGAATTGGCTATGAGTGAAGAAATTATCATTCGGCCTGAGGCCGCAGAGATTAAGGCCAAGTTAGGCAAGCGCTCGATTGTAGTGATCGGATTGATGGGCGCGGGAAAGAGTACGATTGGCAAACGCTTGGCGCAAATGCTCGGTCTTTCTTTTATCGATGCCGATACCGAGATTGAAACCGTGTCGCGCATGACCATTCCGGAATTGTTTGCGGCCTATGGGGAGCCGGAATTCCGCGATCTTGAGCGGCGCGTAATCAAGCGCATTTTGCGGACCGGGCCACGCGTTTTAGCGACAGGTGGCGGCGCGTTTATGAATGAGGCGACACGCAAAACGATTGCCAAATCCGGGGTTTCGGTATGGCTGAAGGCAGAGCTCGATGTTTTGATGGAGCGGGTCGGGCGCAAGGGTAATCGACCTTTGCTGAAGACCGATGATCCGCGTGCCACGATGCAAAGGCTGATGGACCAGCGCTATCCGGTCTATGCCGAGGCGGATGTGACGGTATTGTCGCGGGACGAGAAAAAGGATGTGATGGTGATCGAGGTAATCGAAGCGCTCGCTCAGATGCCGGTGAATGGTGGGGTGGCGGCGTGACGCGCTCTGAGGCGATAACCACGGTGCCGGTGCAGCTTGGTGACCGTTCCTATGAGATTTTGATCGGCGATGGATTGATTGACCGCGCGGGTGAGGAAATCTCCCGCGTGTTGCCCGGTGTGCGGGCGGCGATTATCACGGATGAGAATGTGGCGTTGGCTCAGCTTGAGCGGTTGAAGGTGTCGCTTGCGGCGAGCGGGATTGCTGCGACGCCGGTGATTATTCCTGCCGGTGAGAAGTCCAAGAGTTTTGCCCGGCTGGAAGAAGTTGTGGACGGTGTCATCGCGGCAAGGCTAGAGCGCGGCGATGTGGTGATTGCGCTGGGCGGTGGCGTGATTGGTGACCTGTCGGGTTTTGCGGCCGGAATCGTGCGGCGCGGGATGAATTTTGTGCAAATACCGACATCGCTTTTGGCACAGGTGGATTCGTCCGTTGGCGGTAAGACCGGGATTAATTCGCCGCGCGGCAAGAACCTGATCGGTGTATTTTATCAGCCGCAACTGGTTTTGGCCGATACATCGGCGCTCGATACGCTGCCATTGCGCGAATTTCGGGCGGGCTATGCCGAGGTCGCCAAGTACGGTTTGATCAACCGGCCTGAGTTTTTCGAGTGGCTCGAAAATAACTGGCGTGATGTGTTTGCAGGCGGGGCGGCGCGGCAATATGCGATTGCGGAATCGTGTCGCGTAAAAGCGGATGTGGTCGCGCGGGATGAGCATGAGACCGGCGACCGGGCGCTCCTTAATCTTGGCCACACATTCGGTCATGCGCTTGAAGGCGCGACGCAGTATGATTCCGCCCGTCTGGTGCATGGCGAGGGCGTGGCGATTGGTATGGCTCTGGCGCATCGTTTTTCGGCGCATATGAATTTGGCCAGTCCCGATGACGCCAAGCGGGTTGCGAAGCATTTGCGCGAGGTCGGCTTGCCGACGCGCATTGGCGATATTGCGGGCGATATGCCTCCGGCTGAAAAACTGATGGATTATATCGCGCAGGACAAGAAGGTGAAGCGCGGCACGCTGACGTTTATTTTGACGCGCGGTATCGGTCAGAGCTTCATCGCCAACGATGTGCCGCCATCGGAGGTCCTGTCCTTTCTAAAACAGGAAATGGGTTCAGCAGAGAAATGACTTGGAAGAGCTTGCTGTCCTATTTCGGCTTTGGCAGGGCCCAAGAAACCAATGGCCAGTCTGCGCATGAGGAGTTGCGAGATAGGGTGGAAGGGTTCCATCGCGACGGGTCCGTGGTGAAATCAGACCGTGACAGGTTGGGTGCGATCCTTGATTTGCACGAGTTGGAAGTCTCCGATGTTATGGTGCACCGGACCAAGATGGTGTCACTGAACGCGGACGATCCCATTGACCAAATCGTGCGCGATGCCTTGGAAAGCCCGTATACGCGCATCCCGATTTGGCGCGGCGAGACAGACAATATTGTCGGGATCGTTCATGCCAAAGACCTTTTACGGGCGCTTTACAGCGTCGACAATGACTCGACTAAGCTCGATGTTCTAAAAATAGCCTCCAAGCCTTGGTTTGTGCCGGATACGACAACATTGCAGGATCAATTGACGGCGTTCCTGCGCCGCAAAGCGCATATCGCCATTGTGGTGGACGAATATGGCGAGTTGGAAGGGCTCGTGACGCTCGAAGATATTATCGAGGAAATCGTCGGTGAGATCGCCGATGAGCATGACATCGACATTAAAGGTGTGCGGCAAGAGGCGGACGGGTCGGTTGTCGTCGATGGCTCTGTGCCGCTGCGCGATTTGAACCGGGCCTTGGACTGGGCCTTGCCGGATACGGAAGCGACCACGATCGCAGGTCTTGTCATCCATGAATCGCAAATGATCCCGGAAGAAAAGCAAGCGTTCACCTTTCACGGCAAGCGGTTTATTGTGATGAAGCGGGAAAAGAATCGGATCACGCGGATCAGGATTAAGGCGGTGGAGTGAGTTAGGCTGCCTCAACCAGCATATCTGCTGTCAGCTGTCCGCGCGCATTGAGAAGCTCAATGCCGACAATGTGGCCTTCGGCATCGAAATCAAATACGACGCCGGGCGTGACTTCCTCGCACTCCAAAACCTCTGTCTTAGAGAGGCGGATATAGGCGGCATTGGCGTCGGCGTGGTATGTGACTTTCGGCTTCATTCGGGCCGCCTCGCTTTTCGGACAAAGAATGCGGTGATTATACGGGTTTCTATTGGAACGTCCTATAACCCCTACCACCTTACCGCTTCCCCTGGTGCATTGGCCTCAATCGCCAGCGCGTGGATCGCTTCTTTTAGCTCATCTGCCAAAAGCAGGTTAATCGCGCGGTGCCGTTCAAGCCGCGATTTGCCTGTGAATGCGTCTGAAACAATCCTCACC
>JANOYJ010000595.1:0-4904 GCA_031428815.1 Phyllobacterium sp. | reverse complement strand
GCCCGAAATTATGCGCGTGGCGCGGCTGACAACGTTTATGACGGCCTATTGGTCGGTGCAGCGACGCAAATAAGCGAAACGGTGCGCATTAACGCCGGAACCATCGTCAGCGACATTCCAGTTTCTGCCTTCGAGACACTGTCAATCTCAAGGCGAGAGCGTGTCTACTACCGTGTCGTTGCCCCGGACGGTCGAACGCTGACAGGCTATGATGATTTAAAACTGCCCGACGAGACAAAGGCGACGCCGCAACTTCCTTTGACCTCGCTTGCAGGTTTGGATGCTCAGATTTGGGACATGGATTTTAAGGGTAATCAAGTACGCGCGGCGGCCATTCGTCACTTTGTGGCCGATAAACAGATATCAGGATTTGTTACAAATCTTGTCGCTCATACCATGGATACAAGAGCGGCGTTGGCTTGGGATATGACGCTTCGAGTCTCATTCGTGATCGCCATACTGAGCGTTATTGCGCTCGTTGGCGCAATGCTTGCGACTCGGTATGCTTTGAGGCCCCTTCACCAGATTGAACAGGCGCTTAGTGCCCGCGATCCCAATGATTTGACGCCACTCGAGACATTTGCGCCAGTGGAAATTGAGGCGCTGACCCACTCGATCAACCGGTTCATGTCGCGGCTTTCCGAAAGAATGGATAGCATACAGCACATGATTGCCGATGCTGCGCACCAGATTAGAACGCCGGTGATGGCACTCGCTGCACAGGTCGAATTGCTGAAGCAAGAGAATATTCCAGCAAAGCGTCGCCATCATCTTGACCGCGTTTCATTTCGGACCGCACAGATTGGTCGCCTCGTCAGCCAACTGCTGAGCCATGCAATGATAAGTCATCGGGCGGATAGCGTCACTGCAAGTGTGATTAATGTGACCGAGCTGGTTCGCCAAGCCATTATTGACTCCATTCCTGCCGAAATGGATCGGGATATTTCAGTGACCTTCAATGAAGGAGAAGGAGCGATGATCGTTAGTGGTGATCCGGTCGCAATGCGCGAGGCAATTCGCAATATTATTGAAAACGCCGTTCATCATGGCGGTAAGTCTGCGATTGAAATAGCGCTCACGAGAGAGGAACAGCACGTGGTCGTCAAGATCTCCGATGACGGTCCGGGCATCCCGGAGGACCTCTGGTCTCAAGCGACAAAGCGATTTTCCCGTGCCAGCTCAGATGGCTCCGGCTCCGGCCTAGGGTTAGCCATTGTCGCTGACGTAGCAAAAAGCCATGGGGCCGATCTTGACTTCAGCTTTGATCAGAATGGCCACTTTGCAGTCACTTTCAGGCTTCCAGCTCAAAAACGAGGCGCGGCATGAGATTGCTATTGTTGTTATCAATTATGTCGTCTGTATTGGGGCAAGCACACGCAGAAACACGTTATGTATTTCCCGCCGAGACCAAACCGTCCGTTAATTTGCGCATTGAGGCGTCCGGTGACATCGCGGCGATCCGGCCATTGATTGAAGACTTTCAGGCACTCTACCCCGACAATTCCATCACCTATGTCGATTACCTGACCAATGATCTTTATGACCACTTGCTGGCCGCTTGTTCAAAAAACCATCCGTCTGCCGATATAGCCTTTTCTTCCTCCGTCGATCACGTTGTCAAGCTCGCCAATGACGGATGTGCGCAATCACACGTTTCGTCAGAGACTCAGAAGGCACCAGAGTTTGCCCGCTGGAGGAATGACGTATTCGGGTTCACTTTTGAACCGGCCGTCATTGTCTATAACCGCAGCCTGGTTTCGCCCGATGACGTGCCGCATACACGCGACGAGCTGGTCGATTTATTGCGAAATAAAGCTGAGCTCTATACTGGTCGGGTCGGCACATACGACATCGCCAGCTCCGGGATCGGATATCTTTTCGCATTCTACGACGCTCAGCAATCAAGCGCCTTTGGCCGCATTATGGAGGGATTTGGGCGTGCTTCGGCCAAACTTTATTGCTGCACGGGTGACCTGCTCACAGATATCGAAAGTGGAAAATTATTGATTGGGTACAATCTTCTAGGTTCTTACGCCTATGGCCGATACAAAGCAGGCGCTCCTATCGGAATTGTTCTGCCAGCGGATTATTCATTGGTACTGTCGCGTGCGGCCTTCATTCCGAGGGATGCACCGAACCCCGAAGCGGGGAAGCGCTTTCTCGACTATCTTTTGTCGGCGAGAGGCCAAAATATCGTTGCCGAAAAATCATTCTTCTTCGCACACGGGCGACCGCTGCCAGAAGGCATAGAAGCAGCCGACCGTGACCTGAAATCAGGAACCTATCATCCAATTCCAATTGGCCCCGCGCTGCTCGCTGTAACAGACAAACACAAGCGCGCCCGGTTGCTCATGGATTGGGGCAATGCGCTAGGTCATCTATAAACTCGCTCGGTCGCGATGTTGCCAGCTACCGATTGGATTCGAAAGTTACTTTAGTCGGATGCCGGGTGGCTGGCTCTCTTTTTTAGAAGAAAACCGATCGTAAGGACTAAAGCTGCACCCAGTGCCGCGGCTACATACTCCAAAGTATGTGTAGGGATTACACCGATGATTTTCATGAGCGCGACGTCCCGAACCAGCATTTCACCCGCAATCCAGCCGAGGAGCGCAGCGCCAGCCCATACAAACAAGGGGAACCTTTCGATTAAGCCCATCACAAGGGTTGAGCCAAAAATGATAAGAGGGACGGACAAGAGCAGGCCGAAAATGAACAGTTCTGCATGACCATCCGCCGCCGCGGAAATCGCCACAACGTTATCAAGACTCATCACGGCGTCGGCCATAGCAATTGTCCAAACCGCGGCCCAAAGCTTGTCTGACGCCTTGATGTTCTTTTCCTCACCTTCTTCCCCGACCACGAGCTTAATGGCGATCCAGAACAGTAAAATACCCCCCAACGCCTGAAGAAATGGAATTGCAAGTAATTGGGTAATCACCAGTGCAAACAATATTCGCAATATTACCGCCGCGCTAGCTCCGAGAAATATGCCGATTTTTCGCTGATGATCTGGCAAAGACCGACAGGCCAAAGCGATAACGACCGCATTATCACCAGAGAGCAAAAGATCGATCCAGATAATCTGGCCGATGGCGAGCATGGTAGCAGAGTTGAATTCCATAACGGCCTTCTTTGATTTCAGCTTACTTTCCGGACACCTATTTGGTGACGTCGAATGGACTTTGAAAGTCGGTAGAGTTGTTTTTATCGGAACGCAACAGGAAATGAGCGTGCCTCCTGCTTGATTTGCCTCCGCGCCTTGCCTTACGGAATAGGGGAATTATTCCCGCAGACGCCGAAGGAATCCCCTATTGTGGCAAACCAACGTGAGAACAATCTAACATATTCTGCTAAAAAAGATTGGTGGGTCGGCGCGGTTATCTATCAGATTTATCCGCGATCGTTTCAGGACACCAATGGTGATGGCATCGGTGATCTCAGGGGTATCACGTCGAGATTGGATTACATCAAGAGTCTCGGCGTGGACGCGATTTGGATTTCACCATTTTTCAAATCTCCCATGGCTGATTTTGGCTACGATGTGTCTGACTATTGCCAAGTCGATCCAATGTTCGGAACCTTGGCGGATTTCGATGCACTGATCGCGAAGTCGCATGCCTTGGGCATTAAGGTTGTCATCGATCAAGTGATCTCACATACCGCTGATGTCCATGAATGGTTTCAGGAAAGCTTGCAGTCCAAGGATAATCCGAAGTCGGATTGGTACGTTTGGGCCGATGCCAAACCGGATGGCACGCCGCCGACGAATTGGCTCTCGGTCTTCGGCGGTTCATCATGGGAATGGAGCACCAGACGCTGCCAGTACTATCTGCACAATTTCCTTGCCTCGCAGCCGGACCTCAATTTTCATTGCGAAGCCGTGCAGCAGGCGGTGCTTGACGCGACGCGCTTCTGGCTGGATCGCGGTGTCGACGGCATCCGCCTCGATACAGTGAATTACTATTTTTGCGACTTAGAACTGCGCTCAAACCCCGCCCGCCCACCTGTCTCCCTGGCGACGGTCTCGGACGTCAATCCCTATGGCCGTCAGTATCATCTTTACGACAAGACCCGTCCAGAAAGTATTGGATTCCTCAAGCGGCTTCGCTCGCTGCTCAACGAATATAGCGCAATTGCTATTGGCGAGGTTGGTGATGAAGATCGCTCGCTGGAGACGATGGCGACCTATTCGAACGGCAGCGACATGCTTCATATGTGCTACACATTCGAAATGCTTGGTCCGCGCTTTGAACCCTCACTATTTCGCGATGCTATCGAAGGTTTTCGCGAAGCCGCTCCGAATGGCTGGCCGTGCTGGGCATTCTCCAATCATGATGTCGAACGCTATGCCACGCGCTGGGCCCAAAAAGGGATATCGCGTGAACATCTCGCCAAATTTGCCGTGACCTTGCTAACGACCCTGCGCGGTCAGATATGCCTGTACAATGGCGAGGAGCTTGGTCTGCCAGAAGCGCAACTGACATTTGCAGAACTGCAAGACCCCTATGGCAAGCGTTTTTGGCCGAAATTCAAAGGCCGTGACGGGTGTCGCACGCCGATTGTCTGGGACGGAACAGATGTCAAAGGTGGTTTCACCACAGGCAAACCATGGCTCCCTGTTTCCCTTGAACAGCTACCTCTAGCGGTATCAGTCCAAGAAAAAGATGTGGGTTCCGTTCTAAATTATTATCGCCAAACATTGGCCCTGCGTCAGGAGCATGATGCGCTGGCGATTGGCGATATGCTTTTTGTCAAAAGCGATCCGGAATTGTTGGTGTTTGAACGTGTACTGAATAATGAGCGTATATCTTGCGCCTTCAACTTCAGTCATGAAGCCAAGGAAATAACGCTTCCTGAAGGTAGCAATAAAGCCATGGTAGTGACTGAATCAGATGTCGGCAGTG
>JANOYJ010000594.1:0-2848 GCA_031428815.1 Phyllobacterium sp. | reverse complement strand
GCTGCCGCCTTGGGCGCTGCCTTTGCTTCCGGCTTGGCTACAGGCTTGGTCGCCGCCACCTTCGCAGGAGCTTTGGTAGCTGTCGCTGGTGAAGCCTTCGCAGGAGCCGTCGATTTTACAGGCACTGACGCAGTAACCTTTACCGGTGCAACGGGTTTTGCCGCTGCCTTAACGGATGCCGCTTTTGATGCGCTTGGCTTAGCAACGTCAACAGTGCGCATCTTTTGCGCTATGATTTTTGCCGCTGGTTCGGCTGCAGGTTTTGTGGGCTCGGACTTTGATTCCACTTTGGCAGCAGAAGACTTGGCAGATGCCTTTGCCGCAGGCTTAGCTTTCGCGGAAACGGCAGCCGACTTCGGCGCAGATGAGGACCGTCGCGTAGCCCTGCTGTCGCCATGACCAATTGTATCAACAATTGGCCCTGCAAACATAGACGAGGAGGGAGCTGATGCATGGGCGCGGTCCGGTTCGCCATCATGCGCCCGAATGTCATGGCCAACAGCCTCTAGGACATCACTGACCTCTTCGTCCTCAACGCCAAGATAGGCGGCGATAACGCGCGGATCGTTCTTCACAAATGTCGGCGTGCCGTCAGAAATCTTGATGCCATATTCCAGCACCACAACATGATCGGAAATCTGCATCACCACAGACATATCATGCTCAATCAGAAGAATGCTCGTCCCGGTCTCATCACGAATGGCGCGCAACAACGTATTGAGTTCCAGCGATTCTTTCGGGTTGAGGCCTGCCGCTGGTTCATCCAAGCACAGAAGTTCAGGCTCGGTGCACATGGCGCGGGCAATCTCAAGACGCCGCTGGGCACCATAGGGAAGATCACCTGCCGGATCATCGGCACGGTCCATCAGGCCGATCTTGTCAATCCAGTACCGCGCTTTTTCAATCGAGGCTTTTTCAGCCTTTTTGTAGGTTGGGAAGCCGAGCAGCCCCAAAATCGTATAGCCGGAAGCCAGCATCAGCGTGTTATGCTGCGCCACCAAAAGGTTCTCGAGCACCGTCATACCGGAGAACAGGCGGATATTCTGGAATGTCCGCGCAACCTTGGCCTTCTTCGTCACGACGAAATCGGCCATGCGCTCCAAGAGATAGTTTTCACCATTCTTGCGCTTCAGCGTCATCATGCCTTCAGTCGGCTTGTAAAAGCCGGTGATGCAATTGAACACCGTGGTCTTGCCCGCGCCGTTTGGCCCGATAAGTGCGGTAATCTCGCCGCGTTCAGCCACAAATGTCAGGTCGTTGACGGCAATAAGTCCGCCAAATTTCATCGACACATGTTCAAGCGACAGGATTGGATCAGAGGTATTAGCCATTAGCCATGCCCCTCTTTGGTAAATTCACTCGAAACCATCTTGCGCTCATTAAGAAAGGCGGTGGGTTCACGGCTGCCAACGAAGCCGCGCGGTTTGTAAAGCATGACAACGACCATCGCGAGACCGAAGAGCAACATGCGGTAAAGTTCCGGCGTGAAGCTCTCACCGAAAATCAGCTTGAGGAACGAGAGTTCGCGCAGGATTTCCGTGCCGCCGATCATCACAACAGCCGCGATGGCAATACCAATGAGCGAACCCATGCCGCCGATAACGACGATGGCAAGGATGATAACCGATTCCAGATAGACGAAAGATTCCGGCGAAACGAACCCCTGGCGTGCAGCGAAGAATGAGCCGGCGAACCCCGCAAACATTGCGCCTGTGGCAAAAGCCGTAAGCTTTGTCGTCGTGGTGTTGATGCCGAGCGATTTGCAGGCGATTTCATCTTCACGCAACGCTTCCCACGCCCGTCCAATCGGCATGCGGCGCAGACGGATTGTCACAAATGCCGTAAGTAGAGCCAAAGCCAGGATGAGATAGTAAAGGAAGATTTTATAATAAGCGCCCGACGGAGCAAGGCCCATTACCGCAGCAAATCCAGTGTTTGAAGCGTCAAATTTCAAAAGACCAAATACGTCCGCCTTAGCAATACCCGATATGCCGCCACCGCCTTGCGTCACGTCTTTCCAGTTGATCAAAACCAAGCGGATGATTTCACCAAATGCGAGCGTCACGATGGCGAGATAGTCACCGCGAAGCCGAAGGACGGGGAAGCCAAGCATGATGCCCCATAACGCGGCAAAAATCCCTGACATTGGCAGAAGAATCCAAAACGAAAGGCCGAAATTGCTGGAGAGAAGTGCATAGGAATAGGCACCCACCGCATAAAAGGCGACATAACCCAAATCCAACAGGCCTGCCAACCCGACGACGATATTCAGTCCCCAAGCCAGCATAACGTAAATCAGGATTTGCACACCAAAATTGTCCACCCATTTCAGTGAACCCGGAACGCCGACAAGGGCCAGAATGAGAAACGGATAGATGACCAAAAAGCCGATGGCGAGCCGCGAAAAATTCTTACGGAAAAAGCTTTGCGGCGCATTCACGTCAACGGGAATGCTTGCTTTGGCTGCTTTCCGGTCGGCAAAATAAGGTCTTGCGACAGTGTCGAGCAAATAGCGTCCGACAATGGCTGCGATAACAAATATCGCGAGCAGGCCCCAATGTGGAATCAGGATCAACTCATTGCGGATATTTTGACCTGTTTCCAAGCCAACCAGAAGAACAAACAGCCCGAAAGCGATGGCACCTGTAAAAAGCGCATCGCGTATGACTTTTGAGCCGCTATTTTCGGAGGAAGTGGACGTGTTCGCCATCTAAATTACACCTTTTCCACTTCCGGGCGTCCAAGAATACCGGACGGTAAGAAGATCAGAATAATCGGAAGATTGGAGAAAGCGGCCACGTCTTTGTAGTCAATTGAGAAGTAAGCTGACCACAAGGCTTCAATCATG
>JANOYJ010000593.1:0-2945 GCA_031428815.1 Phyllobacterium sp. | reverse complement strand
ATTTCCGACAATAATTGCGGCGGTCCAGACCACGACAAAAATCCCATACTCAAAATCGCCAATCCAGCGCGCAAGGAGAATTTGTGAGAAAAATGCAATGGCAGCGCTGACGATACGAATCGAAAACGCAATCATCGACATGCGCTGAGCGTTGCCATTGATAGACGTGTCGCTGAGAACTGCGTCGAGGCGCTCAACCCATGGCCTGGCATGTCCGGCAAGGTTTGCCGGAAGCGTTCGATCAACAATGACGGCGGCAGAAAACCGCAATATCAAACTCCTTCGGGAATTGTCCCGAGGGTGTGTTAGCGGAAAAGCGTTTAGAAACGGTTTGGGTGGGATATATTCTGGTAAATCTAAATGTCCCGTGTTCCCGCTCTATGCAACATATCACGTCATCGAACCCGGCGCGGGTTGAGCGCCTAAGCAATTGTTCCATCGGGAATAAACCGCCTTCGGAACGGGGATAGATTTGTGAATAGTTTAGGAATGAGTGCGGTGTAAATGCGCCGGTGAGAGCGGGTCCGCCGTCAGTGCTTATCAAGTCCATAAACCGAGTGCAGTGTTCGTACTGCAAGCTCCGCATAGGGGCCATCGATGAGAATAGAGATCTTTATCTCGGATGTCGTGATGGCGCGGATGTTGATGCCTTTATCGGCGAGTGCTTTGAAAGCGGTGGCCGCCACGCCTGCGTGGCTGCGCATACCGATGCCGATGACCGAGACTTTCACCATTCCCGCTTCGGACTGGATGGCATCAATACCGATGGTTTCTTTGACCTTGGTCAGCACAGCCAGCGTTTTGTCTATGTCACTGTCAGGGACGGTAAAGGTCATATCGGTGCGCGAACCGTCTTCAGATATGTTCTGAACGATCATATCGACATTGATATTGGCCTCGGCCAAGGGCCAGAAAATACCGGCGGCGACGCCCGGACGGTCGGCAACTCTGCGCAGAGATACTTGCGCTTCGTCTTTGGCGTAAGCGATACCGGTGACAACTTCCTGTTCCAAAATTTCATCCTCATCGCAAATCAAAGTGCCGGGTGGATTAATCAGATCGCCCATGCCGGGCGCATCCGGATCTGTAAATGACGAGCGCACGAAGGTGCGGACCTTATGCACCATAGCGAGTTCAACTGAGCGCACTTGTAACACTTTTGCGCCGAGCGAGGCCATTTCCAGCATTTCTTCGAACGAAACTTTTGCGAGACGACGCGCCTTCGGCTCTATGCGCGGGTCGGTCGTGTAAACGCCATCGACATCGGTATAAATATCGCAGCGATCCGCCTTCACACCGGCAGCGATGGCAACCGCGCTGGTGTCTGACCCGCCACGACCAAGTGTTGCGATGCGGTTATCAGGGCCCAGGCCCTGAAATCCCGCAACAACAGCGACTTGGCCATGTTCCATGCGCTTGACGAGTTCTGATCCATCAATGTCGAGAATACGAGCGGCACCATGCGCATTGTCGGTGCGGATCGGAATTTGCCAACCTTGCCAAGACCTTGCGTCGATTCCCATGTCTTGCAACACGATAGCGAGCAGGCCGGAGGTGACCTGTTCGCCCGAGGCGACGATGGCGTCATATTCGCGGGCATCGTGCAAAACCGAAGCGTCGCGCGCCCAGCCGACCAGTTCATTTGTCTTGCCGGACATGGCTGAAACCACCACAGCGACTTGATGACCTTGATCGACTTCGCGTTTCACATGACGCGCGACATTGCGGATACGGTCCATATTGGCGACCGACGTTCCGCCAAACTTCATAACAATGCGCGCCATAAGACCAACCAGAGAAAGACAATTCAAACTCCGCGGTTATATGCCGTTCGCGGACGGGCGGGGTCTTAGACAGAAATAGGGACTGATGCAAGTTGCCGCTGATAGCAAAATCCCGCTCGTTCAAGGAAGAAGCGGGATGATAGATTCAAAAATTTGAAGTAATCAGCCGTTCAGACCTTGGCCGATCGCGCTGTTGTTGTCTCCCCACAAGGTCGACACTGCCGACGCTAGCGCCGAAAAGCCACCGATGATAGCAACCGCGATGAGCGACGCAATCAAACCATACTCAATGGCAGTTGCACCTGACTCGTCAGCCCAAAAATTTCTCAACACGTTCAAACTCCTTGATAGATTGAACAATTTCGTGCGTTAAGCTTAACGTGGATTCGTTAATACTTTTGGACTGAGTTTGTTCGAATTGTTAAATTTTGAAATCAGCACTCTCCCGCTTGTCGACCGTCTTTGCTGATGATGCACACTGCTGTCGGCGAAGTTTGAAGGACGCTTCTGCGAATTGTGTATTCACCCGCCCGGCCGGTCGATCCCGTTGCGATCCTATCGAGTTCGGCGGACATGCCCCGCTGCCCAACCACATTTCCAGCTCCGCGATCAATAATCGGGGTTAAAATGAGTGCAAATGCCACTGCTGCGGAGCCAAAAAGCAACGCGATGCGTAGTGCGCCGCTATTGAGCAGGCCGTCGTCGTTTGGCTGTTCGTCGCTCGCATGTCCGAAGTTTTGATCTGTTTGCACGTTCAACTCCCCCAATAACAGGCCCGCCCCGCCGCAGGATTTACACGTAAGCCATAAAGGATCGCTTAACGCTGATTATGAAATGTCGCGTCATGAATTTTTTGCGGCCAGTCGAGTGGTTACAAAAGATCAATTAAAACAGGTATCAAGGGCTCGTCGGCTGGCGGCATCGGGTAGTTGCGGAGGTCGCGGGGGCGGACCCATTTCAGTGCTTGGCCCTCTTTTCCAGTCGGAGTGCCCTCAAAACGACGGCAGATGAATAGCGGCATGAGCAGATGAAATTTTTCATAGGAATGACTGGCGAAGGTCAAGGGCGCGAGACAAGCGACCTTTGTGGTGATGCCAAGTTCCTCGTACAATTCGCGGACCAATCCCTCTTCCGGCGTCTCGCCATGTTCAATTTTTCCCC
>JANOYJ010000592.1:0-3749 GCA_031428815.1 Phyllobacterium sp. | reverse complement strand
TCGCCGATCAGCTCGACGACTCGCTGCAACTCGATCCTAATCACCTTCCGGCCCACGGCTACGCAGCTTGGTGTCATGAACAGCGCTACTTCAGAAACGGGTTCAACCCAGAAGACAAGGAGGCTGCATTTAGGCATGCGGACATTGCTCTCGGGGTCAATTGCGATGACCCGCAGGCGCTGAGCATCGGGGCCTTTGTCCGGGCCAATCTGACCCGGGACTATGACAGCGCCATTGAGGTACTTGACCGGGCGTTGGCGATGAACGGCAATTCGGCGTTGGCGTTTGGATTTAGCTCGCTTGTTAGCGCACAGAGCGAGCGCCACGACCGGGCGATAGAGCATGCTCAAAAGGCGTTGCGGCTCAGCCCCTTAGACGACCCGTTGAAGTACCACCCCTATTGCGCGCTTGGGCTGGCCAATTTATTCGCCGGTCATTTCACGGAAGCGGTCACCTATCTCATTTTGGCAATTCAGGCAAATCCGGGCTTCAGCCCTCCCTACGCCTTCCTTGTGGCCAGCCACGTCAACCTTGGCAATTTCGATGCCGCCCGCGCGGCGGCGCGGCGTCTGCTGGAAATCGCTCCCGCTTTTTCGATTAACGGCTTCGCGCGGATGGGCCTGTTCCGCGAGCCGCTGATGGAAGGCATAGTTGCGGCGCTGAGGAAAGCGGAATTGCCGGAATTTCGGACTGGTCGCTAAGCTATGGCGAAGGCGGCGGCGCGAATACCGTCCGAGTTAATGCGATTTCAACTTGCCCGGTTGCGCTCCACCGTCAAATTCTCAAACCCTTGATTGCCGTGCAAAGCCATATCGCCTGAAGCAATATCGACCCATTTATGGCCCATAATCGCGCCCTTCTTGGTGCCTTGAATGACATTGTCAGAAATCACCGCCGACCCCGCGCCATCAACCACCGTCACCGCAATGCCTTCGCCGGCATTCCGTATGACATTGCCCGTCGCGGTGACATTGCGCATGAATTCGCCCCAACCGATATTGATCCCAAAGAGCGGTGCATTTTCGATGACATTCGACGTCACGGCGGTTTCTGCTTCGACATGAATCCCGATACCAAAGCCGGGCGCTTCGGCCGGGTAGGGGCCTCTTATCGACAGATCGCGGATCAGATTGCCGTTGACGACTGACAGCCGTCCGCCCTCGTTGAAATTGGCGACGGAAATGCCATTCGCCGCACCTTGCACCACATTGTTGGAAATCACCGCGCCTTCGAAGGCAAACTCTGAATAGATCGCGGTTTCGCCGGAGCGGGCGCAATTATTGCCGAGGATTTGTACATTATTGCCAGAATTGGAGCGGATGGCCGAAAAGGCGCAATCGGCGATGACATTATTTGATATTTGTACATTGCCCGCGCGGAATACATTGATGCCATTGCCGAACTGACCGGTGCCGCCATTGGCCGCTGAGATGCGGCTAATGCGATTGCCCGAAATAATTGTTCCGTCTTCCGCAGCCTGCCAGCGATGCACGAGAATGCCGCCATTGGCGCAATCGTTGACGACGTTGTCGCTGAGCGAGAGGCCGCTTCCCTCAACGGAATAGATGCCAGAATCATTGGCACCGGAAATACGGTTCCGCTCCACACGCCCGCTGACATGTTCCAGCGACACCGCGTTCTTGGAACTGCCGATAATCTCGCAGGAATCAATGACGCAATGCTGAACCCGCCGACCCTCAACGAGACCGGATGTATACTCGCCCAAACCGCGATTTTGTCCGTCAATGACGAGGTTGGAAAGTTCTAGAATTTCTGCGTCCTCGGCAACAAGCAAATGCCCTTCGCCGCCATAGACGATACGCGTCGCGCCGCTGACGCCATTAATGCGCACCCTGCGCGGCAGTTTGAGATTTGAGACCATGTAAACGCCGGGCGGCAAAAACACCGGTTGGTTGTTATCCGCCGCTGTATTCAAGATACGTTCGAATATCTTGGATTGATCATCAAACGCGTCGGGGCGAAAACCGAGATCAACGGCATTGATGGAGCCGCGCATATCGGCGGATTGTAAGAGCGAGGACGCGCGGACCGGCGTCGTCAGGGGTAAGGCCGCGATGCCACTAAGGGCGGCAAGAAAATGGCGTCTGTTCATGGAATGGCCCTTCCGAAAGATCAGGTTGGGACTTGCAGCAATCATGCCATGAATAATGTCTTGTTTTGAAACAGATTTAGCGGTGCGACGATCAACCCCTTGTTTCAAAGGTCATTCGTGCTTAGTTTTTTCCGATGAGCAGCGCATTCACAAAAGACACCGACGACGGCGGCGCGTTACCCGAACCGGGTGAGCGTCATGTCAGCACGTCCCGCAATTTGGTAACCCGTAAAGGTCTCATCATAATAGACACCGAAATTGCGGTTCTACGCGATGAGATGAATAAGGCCGAAGCCGCAGGCGACCGCGAGAAAATAGCGCTGGCCGCCCGTGATCTACGCTACTGGACGGCGCGGCGCCAAACGGCGGAGGTGTCAGAGCCCGGCATCGATCAAAATGATATCCGATTTGGCGTGACCGTAACGTTGCTGGATGACCATGGAAAAGAGCACGCTTGGAAAATCGTTGGTGAAGATGAGGCCGATGCCAAGCATGGTACGATTTCGCATGTCTCGCCAATGGCCTTGGCGCTCTTTGGTAAGCGTTCACCGGAAACTGTGCGCGTTAACGGTCGCGAGTGGGAAATTGTTGGAATTACTATTTCCGACACTTAAGTCAGTGCCTCTTAATCGATTTATCTCGCAGCAGCCTTGCTAAGCTTGTGACTGTCTTAGCCCTCAATAACTCCAACCGGTCAATTTCCTGCCCCAGAAAATCTTCTAATTCCATGGCCATGATCTCGAATATCAGGCTGTCTGTCACCAACGTGTCAATTGGTAGATCGTCGGAGATTGTTGACACGCTCACGTCGAGAACCCGGCTAAGAATGCGCTTGGTTATCTGGACCTGGGCTTTTGAAACATCGCGCTGAAATATCTCACCCTGTGACCTGCAGGTCAGCCCAACGGTCACACAAGCACGAACATGCTTTGGCGCCTTTTCTGGAACATGCGTTGCAGGATCAGATTGATGTTTCATGCTGGTTCCTCGGGCAAGAAGGCCAACAGTAAATCATTCGCCGTGTCCAAGCGGTGTAAAGTCATGCTTATGGATGACTTTATCGAAAGGTAGCGTCTAAATCTGATTTAATTTATTGGAATAATTGTCGCTATCCCAAGCTTGTCGCTACAGCCAGCCCTTGAACCGGAAAAACGCCAGCGGCAGCAGCGCTGATAGAATCATCAATATAACCGCCAGCGGATAGCCAATATACCAGTCCAGCTCCGGCATATGTTTGAAATTCATCCCGTATATGGACGCCACCAACGTTGGCGGCATGAAGCCGACGGCGGCAACTGAGAAAATTTTGATAATCGCGTTTTGCTCGACCGAAACGAGACCGATGATGGTATTGAGCAGGAATGCGATTTTGTTTTGTAAGAATTCAACATGATCTGTCAGGGATTTCGCGTCACGTTCTATGGATTTAATGCGGGCGCTGGATTTGGCTTTGCTTTTTTCTGAAGCATTCAACACGCTGACATAGACCAACATGCGGCTTAATCCCGCCAGCGCTTCGAGCAGTTTGGACAGGAGCGAGCCCTCAATGCCCAAGTGTCGCATGGATTTTCTGAACGCGGGTGTCGACAGCGGGTGGCTGCGGCCGTGAGCAGGGAACAGCCCGTTAGACTCTTCC
>JANOYJ010000591.1:0-3603 GCA_031428815.1 Phyllobacterium sp. | reverse complement strand
CACCAAAGAAGGCAAGGAATCGCAATGCGGTTGGCTGAAGGACAAGTTCGGCATTTCCTGGCAAATCATCCCTGCTGCACTGCCGCGACTTCTCTCTGATCCGGATCCCGCGCGGGCAGGGCGGGCGATGCAGGCTATGCTTGGCATGCAGAAAATCAATGTTGCCGCGCTCGAAGCGGCAGCGAACGGCTAAAGGGCAAATCATGCAGCGTGTCGGGCAATTGGACATTCAGGAAACAGGCGAGCGGGAACTTTTGTTCACGCGCCATTTCAACGCAGAACCGGCAAAGGTTTTTTGTGCCTTAACCGAACCTTCACTTATAAAACGCTGGCTGCTCGGCCCGCCGGGCTGGAGCATGCCGGAATGCGATGTGGATCTGCGCGTGGGTGGCGACTACCGCTATGTTTGGGCACATGAAGACGGCCGCAAAATGGGTATGGGCGGTACGTTCCGCGAGATTATCGCTGACCAAAAGATCGTCCATACTGAGCTGTTCGATGAGGATTGGACAGGCGGCGAGACGCTTTGCACCATGGTTTTGACCCCGCAGGCGGGTGGCACGCTTTATACGCTGACAGTGCTGTACAGCTCGCATGAAGCCCGGACCAAGGCGCTGGCCGTTGGAATGGTGGCGGGCATGGAGCATAGCTATGCGGTGCTCGATGCTGTGTTGGCGGAAAGCGGCGGCGAACTGCTGAGGAAACCTTAGAGGAGAAATGTAATGCAAAAAGTTGGACAATTGGATGTTCAGCTGATTGGCGGGACGGTCGTGCTCTTCACCCGTCATTTCAAAGCTCCCCCGCAGTTTCTGTTTGACGCGCACACCAAGCCTGATCTCGTCAAACGCTGGCTGCTCGGCCCGCCGGGCTGGGACTTCTCAGCCTGCGAGATTGATCTGCGGGTCGGTGGCAAATGGCGCTATGTGCGGGCGCATCCGGAGCTGGGCAGCTTTGAAATGGGCGGGGAGTTCCTTGAAATTGACGCGCCAATCAAACTCTCCAGCAGCGAGAATTACGAGGGCGCATCATCCATCCAAGTCATCACATTCACGGAGCAAGGCGACGGAACGCTGATGACGCAGCGGAACACTTTCGCTTCGGTCGAGGCGCGAGAGGCGGCGGTCGACACCGGCATGGCGGACGGCTTGGAGGCCTGCTACATCATGCTTGAGGCCTTGTTCGTTGAGGCCAAATGAGCCTTATTCGGACAGCGGAACGTTTTGCGGAGCAGAAGAACGCCATGCGCTCCGAAGACGAGCGCGTCAAAATCCAGCGCTGTTTCAAAGGCACAAGTTATGAAAAATGATCCGGTTATGGTTCCTTACCAAGTCATCAGCTCCCGACTGTTTGATCACAGTGCCGAGAGCCTTTTTGATGCGTTTGCCGATGAAGAAAAACTGAAGCAGTGGTGGGGTCCAGCCGGATTCACAAATACGTTTCAACAGTTCGACTTTCGTCCCGGCGGCCATTGGGTGCACACGATGCATGCGTCTGACGGGACGGCTTATGAGAACGAGTCGAAGTTTCTTGAAATCCAGCGCCCGCACCGGATCGTGTTCCTGCATTCGGGGCCGGTGCACGTCTACACAATGACGATGGCGTCCATCGCTCAGGGTGAAAAGACGAAACTTGTCTGGACGATGAATTCCGAAAACGGCGGCGAGAATGAAGCAATGCTCGGCTTTATCGAAGCAGCCAACCAGCAAAATTTTGACAAGCTCGGCGCATTGCTGGGCTAAGTAATCAAGGAGAACTCTTCATGGGCAAACTCACCATCACATCATTCGTCAGCCTTGATGGCGTCATGCAGGCGCCGGGCGGGCCGGAGGAGGACACGAGCGGCGGCTTTGTGCATGGCGGCTGGCTGGTGCCACATGCCGATGAGGGCATGGGCGCGGCGATCATGGATATTTTCTCCCGCACCAGCGCCTTCCTGTTGGGTCGCGGCACCTATGACATTTTCGCCGCCTCTTGGCCGAAAGTGACCGACCCGAACGATCCTGTCGCGGTCAAGCTCAATGGGTTACCGAAACACGTCGCCTCGCGCAGTCAGACAAGCTTTGATTGGAACAATTCCACGCATGTCGCGGATGTGGCGCACGGCGTGTCTGCGCTGAAGGAGCGGTATGATGGCGAGATTCAGGTGCATGGCAGTCCGGGCCTCATTCAGACGCTTTTAAAAGAAGACCTGATTGACGAATATCATCTCTTCATCTTCCCGGTCGTCCTCGGCTCAGGAAAACGGCTGTTTGGCGATGGGGCGATGCCGGGGACGATGAAATTGATGAGCTCGACAGTGACGGAGAACGGCACGATCATTGTGAAGTATGAACGCGCGGGGCCGCTTGAGACGGGCGAGTTCGATGTGAACGAGCAGACCGGCTCTATGGATATCATTGAGGGCAATAAGGCGGCAAGATGAGCGCAGACGTTTTTCCATCTCGCACATTTCAAAGCGCCGCGCGCAATCGAGTTTGCCGCCTTCGCCCATGATGCTTGTCGCATTGGTGGGGTCCAAGGCTATTTGTCAGCAGTGTAACCAGCGGCAGTACAAAGAGGTGTGCGGCCACTTGATCGGCCATTGCCGCTGCGTATCAATGATTTGGGAATGCCAGATTTATCGACCTTCTCGAGGAACGGACGAATGAGTGCGATGCAAAGCGAAGACCGCAAACGCTGGCTGGCCCTGATGGTGCTGTGTTTGGGCGTGGTCATGATTGTGCTCGACTCGACCATCGTTAATGTCGCGCTACCAAGCATTCGCGAGGATTTGAAGTTCAACGAAGCCTCACTGGTCTGGGTGGTCAACGCCTACATGCTGACATCGGGCGGATTTTTGCTGCTTGGCGGCAAGCTCGGCGATATATTGGGCAATCGTAGGGTCTTCATTGCAGGTTTAGCACTGTTCACGCTGACCTCGCTGATTTGCGGTCTATCGACGTCGCAATTTGTACTGGTTGCCGCGCGTGCAGTCCAAGGGCTAGGCGGCGCCGTGGTTATCGCCGTTGCGCTGGCACTTATCATGACGACTTTTTCCGAAGAGACAGAGCGCGCCAAAGCAATGGGAGTTTACGGTTTTGTCTGCGCCGCGGGTGGCAGTATCGGTGTTGTGCTCGGTGGTGTGCTGACCTCGGCATTCAGCTGGCATTGGATTTTCTTGGTCAATGTACCGATTGGCGTCGCTGTTATCGCCTTAAGTCTGAAATTGATCGATGGTCGTCCTGGGGCGGCTCGAGACGAGAAACTCGACATTTGGGGCGCGGTTACGGTGACATCTGCGCTTATGCTTGCCGTCTACGCCATTGTGAACGGCAATGAAGCAGGGTGGACGTCAGTGGCGACACTTGGCACCGGCGCTATCGCCGCGCTGTTGTTTGTCGCCTTTATCCTGATTGAAAGCCGGGTTGCGGAGCCGCTCATGCCGCTCGGTCTGTTCAGGCACCGCAATCTCGCCATCTCCAATGTCATTGCCATTTTATGGGCAGCGGGCATGTTTGGATGGTTCTTTATTTCCGCGCTCTATATGCAGATCGTGCTTGGTTATAGCTCGATGCAAGTCGGCCTCGGCTTCTTGCCGGCCGACCTCGTCATGGCGGTTTTTTC
>JANOYJ010000590.1:0-4643 GCA_031428815.1 Phyllobacterium sp. | reverse complement strand
TAACCCAATCAAAGACCTCTACAAAATGCAGGTCTATAAGCTCGCCGCGTGGCGCAACACCAATGTACCACCGGGGGCGCTCGGGCCGTCCGGTAAAGTCATTCCGAAAAATACGCTCGACAAAGCGCCAAGCGCCGAACTTCGCCCGAACCAAACCGATCAGGATTCACTACCGCCCTATCCGAATTTGGATGATATTTTGGAAGGCCTCGTTGAACAGGAACTCAGCCGCGACGAAATTATCGCGCGTGGCCACGATAAGGCAACAGTCGAGCGCATTGAGCACCTGTTGTACCTTGCTGAATACAAGCGCCGCCAAGCTGCGCCGGGTGTTAAGATCACGCGGAAATATTTCGGGCGCGACAGGCGCTATCCGATCACGAACCGCTATCGGGATAGAGATTAAAATTCGTTCTTGCTTTTTTGGCTAACTCGCCTATATTTTTGGCGAAATGCACGGAGAGTATCGATGCGTCGTAAGGCACAGATCAAGTCAGCTTCCGCTGTCGAAAATCGATCTGGTTTTGCCGAAAGTTCGACCGCGACTTATGCGATTGAGCCCGGTCAAACTTCAAAACTTGGAGCGATCGCATTGGATGTCACAACCACCCTCTTGATGGCCGCGGTTGTTTCTCAGTCTCTGAGTGACCAAATATTGATCTCTCAAGCTGTCAGAGACGGGCTGAAAATGGAACTTGCACTTGAACTTGATAAAAAAGGTGACGTGAATATGGACTCAATCACACGCCATAACATTATCCCACGTAAGACTTGGGATTCCGCTGTCAAATCCGGTGCCGAATTTTTAACGCCAGCAAACTCTGAGCGTGTGTTGCGCGTAGCGCGGGTGACCGCGAAAGCGCGCGAAACGTTCGGGCGTGAAAAAGCTGATCGATGGATGGAACGTGTGACAACGGCTTTGGGCGAGCAGCCGCCCATGGCTATGTTAGCTACAGAATCTGGTGCGCGTGCAGTTGAACTATTGCTCGGCCGTATCGACCACGGATTTGCGGCTTGATACTTTGGCGGGCAGCACGCCGGCCCTATGCTGATCTTTCTGGTAAAGGCGGGCTGGTTCACTCTGGTCGTTGGCACTCCGAAGGACGGCCAGTCGTTTACACTGCCGAGCATCCTGCGCTGGCACTGCTCGAGGTAAGAGTGAATCTCGATTTGCCATTAGAACTTATACCTGAAGACTATGTAATGATGAAAATCAGACTGCCGGAAAATCTCGTGGCAAAACTTACGTCAATCTCACCCGCAAATGAAAAGTCGGCACGAAAATTTGGCGATACTTGGTTAGCGAATGCAGAGACTGTGCTGCTGAAAGTGCAGAGTGCGATCGTCCCCGAAAGCTACAACTATCTAATTAATCCCGATCATGCTGACGCCAAAGCAATTAAAATTGAGTCTGCTAAGCCCTTCGGGTTTGATGCACGCCTTTTCCGTTAATCCTGTTTCAGAGTTTTGTCGGGCCTTAAAACGACAGTCAACCGGTATAGCTCGGCAGGCTGGCAAAGGCCGTCTTCAACGCGTTCGACCAGCCATCTGAGATTGACTTATAATAGGGATCGTCGCGATCAATGCGGCGTTGAACGCCGACCTGCAAGGAGTCGCGCTCGTAAAACTGCATGTCCAATGGCAGTCCAACGGACAGGTTCGACTTCAGAGTTGAATCGAAGGAAACAAAAAGCAGTTTGGCGGCCTCAGCGAATGTCATCGCAGCATCATAGGCACGAACCAGAATAGGCTTGCCGTATTTGTGCTCACCGATCTGAAAAAACGGCGTATCTGCCGACGACTCGATGAAATTTCCCTCGGGGTAAATTTGGAACAAGCGCGGTTCACCGCCACGTATTTGTCCGCCAAGGATGAACGATGCGTTGAACGTGCCCTCGGCTTTTTGGCCCTCGGTTGAAGTATCGTTGATAACTTCTTTGACGGTGTCTCCGACCACTCGTGCCGTCTGAAACATTGATGGTGTTTCGAGGAGCGAAGGGTGGCGGTCGGCGACCGCCTTGGTGCGCTCGTCCAAGAGACTGACAACCGCTTGTGTGGTCGCAAGATTGCCGGAGGCCATCAGGACAATTACGCGTTCATCCGGACGCGCCCATGTGTACATTTTGCGAAAGGTCGAAATATTATCGACTCCGGCATTTGTTCGGGTGTCCGACATGAACACCAAGCCGGCATTCAACCTCATCCCAACGCAGTAAGTCATCTGAAGCCCATCGAATCTATTTGAAATGCAACAGGTTACTGCTCCACATTAATATGGACTGCAAGGCTTTCGCCGCCGGTGCCATGCCTAATTCCCGATATTGGCGCGGCATCGCGATAGTCCAGACCAGTTGCGAGGCGCACGTAGCGCTCGTCCGGGCTGACGCCATTAGCCGCATCAAAACCGACCCAGCCTATGCCATCAACATGGGCTTCGGCCCAAGCATGGCTTGCGGCTTGTTGTGTTTCGCCATCGATCAGCAAATAACCGGAGACATAGCGGGCGGGAATGCCGAGGATGCGGGCGATGCTGGCAAAGACATGTGCGTGGTCCTGGCACACGCCCTCGGAAGCGTTCAGCGCTGTTTCAGCATCGGTCGTGGTATCCGTGGCGCCGACGACGAAACGAATGCGCCCGTGCACGCGTTCGAGAAGACGGTGCAATGTTTCAAGCCGCTCCAAAGGCTCGGCGAACTCTGCGGCCAAGGCCAAGACCGATGGTCCGGGTGTAGTCAGCGGTGTTTGGCGCAGCCATGTCCAAAGCGGGGTCGGTCCATTATCTTCGCCTTCAACACCGGAGTTATTGAAGGTCTCTATGGTGCCGCCGACTGTAATGGTCATGTCAAGCGCATTGCGTTCATTGCGCACGAGTTCAGTGACATTACCAAAGCCGTCGCGGTAAAGAACCTCGCGGCTCGCGCCGTGATAATTGATAGTCCAGTCATGGACTTTCTGACTGCGCGTCGTTTGCGGTGTCAAGCGGATGCGTTGCAGCGCGTAGGGAACCGCTTCCTCGTAGGTATATTTCGAGATATGTTGAATTTTGAGAAGCATGCTGCCTTTGAAAATTAGTAGGTCCTGACCCCTAGTTGAAATTATAGTTTTCAGCGATTGCATTGCCGATGCGATTGTTCTGCTCGATGAATTCAAGCAGGAATTCATGCAGACCGCTATCAATGATTTGCGATACAGAGCGGTTCTGAAGCGATTTCAGCGTCGTGTCGGCGAGAGCATGCGGTTCGGTCCGGGCACCATAGTCATCGGCGAGACGTGTGAGGTTGTCGACGATGTTACGATAACAAAACGCCAATGAGCGCGGCATGCGTTGGTTTAGAATGAGAAAGTCTGAGACATTCGAAGGCTTGTATTCGGCATCGTAAACCCAGCGGTAAGACCGGTGCGCCGAGACTGAGCGCAATAAGGATTCCCATTGGTAATTGTCCAGTGAGGTGCCGACATAGGCGACCGAAGGAAGCAGCACGTAATATTTGACGTCAACAATGCGGGCCGTGTTGTCGGCGCGCTCGATATAGGTGCCGATGAGCGAGAAGTAAAAATTTTCGCTGCGCAGCATGGTGCCGACAAAAGCCCCACGAATTTGCGCCGTCTCGCGCTTGATCTTGTCGAGCACGCCCGGCATTTCGCTTCGAAGCATCGGAGTGGCCAAAAGCGTGCGCAGGTTCATCCACGCATCGTTGACGCTTTCCCATGTTTCACGGGTGAGGGCTGTTCGCACCATCCGGGCATTAGTCCGGGCAGCCTCAATGCAGGATAAGACGCTGGACGGATTTGACGGATCACGGAGCAGATAGTCAGCGACTGTCTCGGCGCTATAGGTGTCGTGCTTTTCACGGTAGCTGTCATCTGCGCCTGCGCTAAGTAAGACCGACGACCACTCCTCCGGCGCGCCGGACGCCTTTGTGAGCGCCATGCGAAGGCCCGCATCGACAAGACGCGCCATATTTTCCGCCCGCTCAATATAGCGGTGCATCCAGAAAAGACCGTTTGCTGTTCTTCCAAGTAACATGTGCTGCCCGCTAGTCATCCAAAACCCACGTATCTTTTGTCCCGCCGCCTTGGCTCGAATTGACGACGAGCGAGCCTTCTTTCAGCGCGACTCGTGTCAGGCCGCCGGGCGTAATCCGCACACGGTCCGAGACCAGAACATAGGGTCGCAAGTCTACATGGCGTGGCACGAGGCCGGCATCCGTGAAGATTGGCGTCGTCGATAGAGCGAGCGTTGGCTGCGCAATGTAATTACCCGGATTATTTCGGAGCTTGTGGCAAAATTCATCGCACTCCGCCTTCGTCGACGTCGGGCCAACCAACATGCCATAGCCGCCGGAGCCGTGAACTTCTTTCACGACCAAGTCTTTGATGTTTGCGAGGACATGCTTCAAACTGTCCTCTTCGGCGCAGCGCCATGTGGGGACGTTTTCGAGTATAGCCTTGCGACCCGTATAAAACTCAACGATTTCAGGCATGTAAGAATATATCGCCTTGTCGTCTGCGATACCAGTGCCGGGTGCATTGGCGATGGTAATATTTCCGGCGCGATAGACATCCATAATGCCCGGAATGCCGAGTAGCGAGTCCGATTGAAAGGTGAGGGGGTCAAGATAGGCGTCATCAATGCGCCGGTA
>JANOYJ010000589.1:0-4610 GCA_031428815.1 Phyllobacterium sp. | reverse complement strand
AGCGGGCAGACGCCGGAGACCATGGTCATCGCCTGCTGCGATTCCCGCGCCGCGCCGGAAACGATCTTTGACACCGGTCCCGGCGAGCTGTTCGTCGTGCGCAATGTCGCCAACCTCGTGCCGCCCTACACGCCGGATGGTGAATATCACGGCACGTCGGCTGCGCTGGAATTTGCCGTGCAGGGCCTCAAGGTCAAAAACATCGTTGTTCTCGGACATGGCCGTTGCGGTGGTGTGCAGGCGGCGCTTAATCCCGGTTCCGGGCCGCTGTCGCCGGGTGATTTTATCGGCAAGTGGATGAATATGCTGGCAGCTCCTGCCGCCATTGTCGCCGACAATCAATTGATGACGGTCGGTGAACGTCAACGTGCGCTGGAGCGGATTTCAATCCGCTTTGCTCTGGCTAACCTTAGAACATTTCCTTGCGTCAATGTCCTCGAGAGTAAAGGCCGCTTGACCCTGCATGGCGCTTGGTTTGATATTTCTACGGGTGAGCTCTGGGTAATGGACCCCAAAACCGGTGACTTTTCGCGCCCCTAATGGAATAACCCTCCATTGCACTGCCGCAAATTAGGATTATTGACGCTTCTCTGATTCAGTTCCGGAAACGCCAATGCTCCGCCTTCTCACCGCCGCTCTTCTCCTTCTGTCATCCGCATCTTTTGCCGCCGCTGACAGCCAAGCCATTGTCGAAAAATGGTACACAGCGCTGACGGTAATCGACCGGGTCGCGTTTGAAACGCTTCTCACCGACGATGCTGTTATCTCACTGGACGATCTCGACACCGAGCAGAGCAAGAAGGAATTCATCGAAAGTCTGGACGAATGGCAGGACGCTATGAAAGACGCGACGATCCGGCATAAGATCGAGACAGAAACGCGAGAAACCATCAGTGTTCTCGTCTGTTACAAATTTCCCGACAATGAAATATTTGGACGCGAAACATTTCGCATTGTGGATGATAAGATTACTGAAAGCGTGCAGACGACCATTGCGGACAGCTGCGCGGAGTTTTAGGCACGGCTAGCGGAATGCCCCTAGCTGCCGCTTTCCAACCACCGAACATCTTTAGGTGTCAGCTTGATTTCAAATGCTTGCAAACTGTCATGCAACTCGCCGGGGGTGCGTGGACCGATGAGCGGAACAATCTGAAACTCCTGCGCCATGACATAGGCAAGCGCCACATGGATCGGGTTTTTGCCGAGACGCCGCGCCAATTCAATCGCGCGCGCCCGCCGTTCAAAGTTTGACGGCGAGTACCAAGCGTTGGCCAGTTCCATATCGTCAAACCGGTTCGGTCCGGCACGGTCGGTAAAGAAGCCGCGCGCTTGAGATGACCATGCGAAGTTGGTGACGCCCGTTGCGCGCAGCCACTCTTTCCACTCACCATCTGAACAGGCGATGCAGCCATCCCAAACCGGATTGACCATCTCTGCCAGCGAGAAGTTATTGGAAAGCGCCATGGGCTTTGCTTTACCGGTGCGCTCCGCATAGGCAATCGCTTCATTCATCCGCGTCCGCGTCCAGTTCGAACCACCAAAAGGCCCGCGAATACGGCCGGCTTTTACCTCAATATCCAAAGCGTCGACGAACTCGCCGACCGGAATATCCGGATTGTCGCGGTGCATGAAATAAATGTCGACATGATCGGTCTGCATCCGCTCAAGGCTGGCCGCCAATTGTTTGCCAATCACATCTGGATAGCAAAGCGGTGAATGAGCGCCCTTGGCAATAATCGCAACATCCTTGCGTACGCCGCGCGTTTTCATCCAGTGACCGAACCGGGTCTCCGGCACACCGCCAAAATACATATAAGCGGTATCGAACATCGAGCCACCTGCCTCATAAAAGGCGTCGAACATAATTTCCGCGGCAGAGTAGGATCCAAGCCCCTCTGAACCCAAAGCGACGAGCGACGTCTCTTTCGCAAGGCCATTGATATGCCCGCGTGGCACTTGAATTTTCCGTACCTCAAGTCCGTTACCGCCAATCGTACGGGTGCGGTTAGCTGGAATTTCCGGCTCAAGCACCAGACCAATATCCGCGCGCCATTTGTCCATGGCGCGCAAATTGCCAAGGCTATCCGCCCAAGACATCCCTGGAAAGCTGAACTCCTGTTTCCCAGCGGCAATAGCCTCAGCCACCGCATCCGCCTCAAAACTGTAAAGATGCTTGGCTTCGCTCACCTCAATATCGGTCTTTGCGCCGGACTTATCATAAACCCGGATCGTCCCGGTGCCGCCGGCTTTACCAACACCGGCAAACCAAAAATCATTGAGCTCAATGCGCCCCTTGCTGCCGTGAATGCGCAGCACATTTTCCTGATTGATCGAGATCGAACAAGACACTTCGCCGACGATTCCGTTCGGGAAATGCAAGACGGCGGATGCCCATTCATCGACGCCCGTTTCGCCGATATGACCGACACCGGAAATCTTATCAGGGTCCAAAAAGCCCGAGGGTGAATTCACTCCGGCGACCAGCCGCACCATGGACAACGGATAGCCGCCGACGTCCAAAATGCCGCCGCCCGCCAAAGCATTCGAATAGAGCCGGTGCTCCGGCATGACGCTTGGCATGGCAAAACCGAAACTGGACTTAATCATCCGCACATCGCCAATGACGCCGGATTTCAACAGCTCAATCAATTTGGCGACAATCGGATGCAGCCTATACATATAGGCTTCGCCCAAAAACGTTCCGGCAATATTAGCGGCATGAATCATGGCGTCGGCCTCAGGCGCAGTAAGGCTCATTGGCTTTTCGCAAAGCACATGCTTACCTCTTTGTGCCGCCTTGATCGCCCATTCGGCGTGACCGGGATGCGGGATTGCGATATAGATCGCATCGACCTCAGGATCAGCAATCAGCGCATCATAACCGTCCACTATACGGGCGCCCGGAAATGCTTCCGCCAGTCCGGGTTTGTCCGGATTACGTGTACCTATTGCAACGAGTGTGCCGGTGCGCGAATCCTTGACGCCCGCAAAAAAGTCCTTCGCAATGCCACCGGGTCCAAGAATACCCCAGCGAACTTTTTGTGCCTCACCCATTTTGAATTCCCCAATCAGTAAATACGTTTGCCCTGCTCGTCGAACAGCAGCGTGGAAGCGGGATCAAACCGCGCGTCGAGACTTTGTCCCGACTTCAAATCACGGCCGTTCTTGGTTTCGACAATCACCAGATCACCCGTGCCGGAGCGGGCATAGGCAAAGGTCTCACCGCCCAAATGTTCCAACATATCAATCGTCATGCTAAGGCAGGCCGCGCCCGTCGTATTGAAATGTTCCGGCCGGACGCCAACAGTAACAGCGGCACCTTTAGTGAGGGCACCACTTTTTACAGCGACAGGAATGGTCGTATCGCCATAATCAGGCAGGCGTACATTGGAAGCACTTTCAGCCACGCCCTTGAAGAAGTTCATCTTCGGCGAGCCGATAAATCCGGCCACAAATAAGTTCGCCGGATTGTCGTAGAGTTCCAGCGGCGAGCCTACTTGTTCGACCACACCCGCGCGCAGCACCACGATCTTGTCAGCCAATGTCATGGCCTCAACCTGGTCATGCGTCACATAGACAATTGTCGTCCCGAGCGTCTTGTGCAGTTTGGCAATCTCGATGCGCATATGCACACGAAGCTCCGCATCCAAGTTCGAGAGCGGTTCGTCAAACAGGAATACTTGCGGGTGCCGTACAATTGCGCGACCGATCGCCACCCGCTGACGCTGGCCGCCGGAAAGTTGTTTCGGCTTGCGGTCCATCAACGGGCCAAGCTCAAGGATACGCGCCGCCTCATCCACTTGACGCGCAACTTCATCCTTTGGCATGCCTGCAAAGCGAAGAGCGAAACCCATATTCTCGCGCACCGTCATGTGCGGGTAGAGCGCGTAAGATTGAAACACCATGGCGATGCCGCGCTTGGACGGATCAACATCGTTCATCACGGTCCCGCCGATATCGAGCTGACCGGACGTGATGTCCTCCAGCCCGGCGATCATCCGAAGCAGCGTGGACTTACCGCAGCCGGACGGGCCGACAAAGACAACAAACTCACCGGACTTTATGTCAAGGCTGACGCCCTTGATGATTTCCAAATTGCCATAGGATTTGCGCACATCGCGCAGGTTCAGGTCGCTCATGAAATCCCCCGTCTGAAATTTTTGGATGTGCGCATCACGCAGCCGTCACTGTAAAGCGCTGACCGGCGAAGCGAGGCGACAGAACGTCCACCGTCACGTCACCTCTGCCGCCCGTGGATTCGAGCCAGAACCCGGTCGTTCCGCCTGTAAGCACCACAACATTCGGCCCCAATAACTTGGCCGGTCCTTGCACTTGGATAGTCACCGTCTCATCGAGAAACGGCAGGATGGAACCTGCTTGATCCAAAGCGCGTACGACAACGCGCACAGCATCCTTTTCGACCGCTTTAAGAGTCAGCGAATCCGGCTCAACTTCCAGCGTTGTTGGCACCGGATCAGCGACCATGGTGAGCGTCTTCACCGGCCTGCCATCGACAAAGCCTGTGAACGTCACGCCCTCCCACTGCATGCCCCAAAGGCCCAGCTCGTCGGAAGAAAAATGCCGGTGATCCAAGACGACGGGCGCGTGCG
>JANOYJ010000588.1:0-6695 GCA_031428815.1 Phyllobacterium sp. | reverse complement strand
ATTCGTCGTTCTCGCTTTGCTCTCGAAGCTTCCGCCAAATCGGGCGATAGAATTTGCTGACCGGACGGCGCGGAAGATCGGACCCCTGTCCTCACGGCATCACGTTGCGCTCGACAATCTCACACATGCCTTCCCCGGGAAAACAGCGGCTGAGATTAAAGAAATTGCCTTGGACATGTGGGGCAATATGGGACGTCTCGTCGCGGAATACATTTTTCTCGACCAAATTTTCGATTTTGATCCTGAAGCGATAACACCGGGCATAATCGAAGTTGAAGGGTTGGAGATTTTCAAGCACGTCTCTGAGACTCATCGTCCGGTACTGTTCTTTACGGCACATACCGGTAACTTTGAACTGCTGCCGCTCTGCGGCGCAACATTCGGTCTCAATGTCACCGCGCTCTTTCGAGCACCGAATAATCCCTACATTGCCAAGCGCATCTTGGAAGCGCGGCGCACCCGAATGGGGCATTTGGTGCCCTCCAAAGCCGGCGCGGTTTGGTCACTCGTCGACGTCTTGGAGCGCGGCGGCGCGGTGGGAATGCTTGTCGATCAAAAGTTTTACCGCGGTGAAAAAACCACATTCTTCGGACGCCCCGTGGGCACCAACCCGCTTCTGCCAAAACTGGCACGCCAATTTGATGCCGAGGTCTATCCGACGCGGTGCATTCGACTGCCCAATGGGCGTTTCAAGCTCAGTCTTGAAGAAAAAATTGAATTGCCCCGAAATGCCAAGGGCGTTGTCGATGTACAGGCCTCCTGCCAAGTTCTCAATGACATCGTCGAACGGTGGGTCCGCGAGTATCCGGGCCAGTGGATGTGGTTTCATAAGCGCTGGGAAGTTTAGATCAAATCAACCTGACAATACCGATGCGCGAAGCACTTGTGGCACCCACATAAACTGACACACATTCGGGCGTGAGGCGTTGAGCCAAACCCTCGGGCGTCAATGCGCCGCGTCAGCTGAATGCGCAAAATAGGCCTCAATCACGACGAAGCATTTCTACCCGAAAAGACGTATTATCGGGTGATGACAATGCGGGTATTCTTTGAACCAACCTGCTTTATCATCGAATATAACGTGGCCGCATTATTCGGATGCAATCTCACGCAGCCATGCGATGCCGGGCTGCCAAGACGCTTTAAATCACCTGTGCCGTGAATGGCATAACCGCCACGGAAGAACACAGAAAATGGCATCGGCGAATTGTCGTATTTCCGTGAATACCACATGCGGTTCAATCGTGTCGGACGATACGATCCGGTCGGCGTGTGATACCCCTTGCGCGCGGTTGATACCCGCCAGACATAGACCGTCTGGCCATAGTTCGACACGGTCATCGTCTGCGATGAAATATCAATGTGGGCAACCAAGCCCGCTGCAATTCCGGATACGTATGACCCGAAATATAGACAAACCGCCACTAACGTCGCGGCGAATTTCTTGTACATGGAGGTCTCCAATGCTTCGCCAAGCCACGCCCCATTTCAATATGATACAATCGCGTGAAGGATTCGTCAAAAAATCGTAGAGAGAATTACAAGCACGGTTAACAACGTCATCGCGAGCCAGAAATTCCGCAGCGCAGCGTAAATATCCGCTCCGATCGCTTCGCGCCTCCCCGCACTGTTCAACACCGGCTCATTGGCAATATCGGTGCCGTAGCGACGGGGACCGCCAAGCGCTAATCCGAGGGCGCCAGCCATCGCCGATTCCGGCCAACCGGCATTCGGCGAACGATGCAGCCGTGAGTCCCGGAGCATGATCGTGAGGGAATTTCTTCCAGTGGAAATACCGCCAAGGATTGCGGACGCAGCCACTATCAGCAGCCCCGTCAACCGCGCGGGTACCCAATTGGCCACATCATCCAGCTTGGCCGAAAAACGGCCGAAATCGCGATACCGCTCGTTCATATGCCCGATCATTGAATCGGCCGTATTCAGCATTTTATAGGCGAAGAGGCCCGGCAATCCACCAATCAAATACCAGAATGCCGGGGCCACCACACCATCAGAACTATTCTCCGCCAAGGATTCAATGGCCGCGCGACACACACCCACCTCATCCAATTGCTCTGGATCACGCCCGACGATCATCGAGACCGCTTCGCGACCCTTGACAAGACCGCCGGATTTTAGTGCCGAGGCTACCGCTGAAACATGATCCGCTAAGCTCTTTTGAGCAAGGAAAACGCTGACAACAATTGCTTCACCTGCAAGACCGATAAAATGAAAATGCCTGAAAAAACAATGTAGCGCAAAACCAATCATGCCTGCCAAAATCAGCAGAGCCAGCATCGTCAAAAACCCGTCCCGTCGCTTCACATAGGGCGTTTTTTCCGAAAGATTGAACTGGCGTTCGCCAAATTCGATGCACGTGCCGAAAAAAACGATCGGGTGCCGTATCCGGTTCCAAATTTGAACAGGATCGCCAAAGGTGCGATCAATCAACAACGCCAGAAAAAGGATAAATAATACAGAGTTCATATCGGCTTAAAGGATAGCCTGCAACGCCTTGGACAACCGCCAATATTCAACCTCATGCGCCGCCAAACCGAACCGCAACCATGTCGGTGAATGGACAAATTTACGCGTCAAAATGCGTCGATTGGCAAGGCCCTCATAAATCCGGTCCGCTTCCGGATGATCAATCAGCGCAAAAAGCCCTGTTCCGCCAATTTCCTTCAATCCGTTTTCTTCAAGAACTTCCGAAAGTGATCTCCGGCTCTCAGCGATGCGGGCTTTAAGTTGGACGATCCCCTCACTGTCGCCATAGGCCTTACGGGCAATTTCCATCGCAGTCCCGGCTACCGCCCAAGGGCCAAGCATTATTGCCAAACGATCTGTCAAGCTCTTTTGCCCGAAGGCAAACCCGATACGGATACCGGCAAGCCCGAAAAATTTGCCAAATGATTTCAGGATCAACAGCCCGTCCATCCCTGCAAGGTGCGCCGCACTCACGCCGTCTTCAGTATCGCTGAACGCCTCGTCGACAAGTAGAAATCCGCCACGCTTTGCAAGCAGTGTCGCAACGCGCTCAATCTCGTCAATACCAATGCGCCGCCCGTCAGGATTGTTGGGATTGACCGCAACCGTAACGCTGGTGCGATCATTGAGGTCGCTAAAATCCTGCACCGCTTCAACCTGCCAACCGACCCGCGCCAGATTGGAGGCATGTTCCTCATAGGTCGGCGACAAGACTTCGGCGACGCCCACATGAGCGAGCGTCGGATAGAGCTGGATGAGCGACTGAGTTCCCGGACCCATGACCCCGCCCGCTCCTTCGGAAATCCCGTAATAGAGACGCGCCGCACGAAGCGTATCATCCGTTAGTTTTTGATCCGGCAAACGCGCCCAAAGGCTTGGTGGCAGCGGTGGCATCTTATAGGCGACAGGATTGATGCCGGTCGACAGATCAAGCCACTCGTCTTCTGTCCCGCCAAAAACTTTCATTGCGCGGTCGAGCGCGCCGCCATGATCCAGCATCATGCCGCACCTGCCGCATCAATCAGATGCATGTATGAACCTGAAACATTGCCTGCCACCAGTCCCGCGGGACCGAGATCTTCTCCAAGCGCATTTTCAGCATAAAACAGGGCCTGTCCCGCTTCTTGACGGTGAACAGTCGAATAGTGAAATTCATGTGCTGAGTACGTCTGAGGAAAAGGTGAGCCGGAAACGCCGCGCAAACGCCTATAGCCGAGGCGGCGCTGCTTAACAGCAAAGCTCGTTTCAAGCGGCAAAAAGCCAAGCATTCGATGCGATGTACCGTCTGCATCAATCAGACCATCGCCGAGAAGCATAAAGCCTCCACATTCACCGTAAATCACTGCACCCCTCTCGCGTGCCGCCTCCATGCCGGCACGAAAACTCTCCGCATTAGATAACCGCGCGGCAAACAATTCCGGATACCCCCCCGGCAAATACACCATGTCGCAACTGAGTCGCGGCGCTTCATTCTCCAATGGAGAAAAGAAGCTTAGTTCGGCACCGGCATTCTTCCAACCCCTCAAAATATGGGGGTAAGAAAACGCCAGAGCTTGATCGCTTGCAATTTCTATACGCTGTCCAGGCGGAGGAATGATGTCAATCTTGCCTTTATCCCCACTATTCCGAACCAAGCTGCCCAGCTTTAACAGTGCCGTCAGGTCAATATTGTCGGAGGCAACCTGCGCGGCAGAAACCATGAATGATTCTAAAGACTCATGCTCCCCCGCTTGAACGAGCCCCAGATGTCGCGAGGGCAAAGAAAGCGCGGGCAAAACCGGCAAAACACCTAAGATTGGAAAACCAGACGGCTTGAGCGCCTGGCGCAGCATCATTTCATGACGCAAACCGGCCACGCGGTTGAGAATAACGCCCGCGACGGTCACCCCGCCACGAAAATACGCAAATCCTTGCACCAAAGCTGCAATTGAATGCGATTGTCTACTGCAATCCACCACCAGAACAACCGGAAGACCGAGTACTTGGGCGAGATCAGCGGACGAACCCCGGCCATCCGCCGCGCCATCAAACAGCCCCATCATGCCTTCGACAACAAGTGTATCGGAATCGGCCCACAACTCATCCGCCAACGACAAAATGAGTTCCGGACGCATAGCCCATGGATCAAAATTGACGCAGTCCCGCCCGCTCGCAGTGGCGTGGAAGGCCGGATCGATATAGTCAGGCCCCGCTTTGGCCGAGACAGCGCGGACACCCATATTTTTGAGCGCACGCAAAATGCCAAGGGTGATGGTTGTTTTCCCCGAGCTTGAATGCGGCGCGGCAATAAGAAAGCCGTTCATTTCTGCGTGTCCGATCGCCGCTTTTTTAGGGGATCATCCGTCAAAATCCGACCCGAAAGCGCTCCGAGCCAGTCCAACCCGCTACGCATGCGCACAACATCCCCGATCACCACAATTACCGGTGGTTCAATGTTCAATCGCTCACATTCTACCTTAGCAGTTGCTAAATCTGCGTCAACAACCCTTTGATTCTCTGTGGTTGCGCTACAGACGAAGGATACAGGTTCATCTGGCGAGCGCCCTGCCGCCATCAGTTTTTCAGCAATATGCCCGATATGTTTCATCGCCATATACATTACAATAACCGGCGAACCCTTGGCGACCGATTGCCAATCAATCGCATCGGGCACCAGCCCGTTCTGATCGTGACCGGTGAGAAATGTCACGACTTGATTGGTATCGCGATGCGTCACAGGAATGCCGGCATAAGCCAAACCGCCAATTCCGGCGGTAATGCCCGGCACAACGCGAAACGGCACACCATGCGCGACGAGCGTCAGCGCCTCCTCCGCCCCACGCCCGAACACGAACGGATCACCGCCCTTGAGACGCAGCACACGTTTGCCCTCCTTGGCAAGTTCCACCAACCGCAGCGAAATATCGCGCTGATGATGCGATGGTCTCCCGCCACGTTTCCCGGCATATTCCAGTTCGGCATTGGGATTGGCGAGTTCAAGGCAGGAATTATCGACCAGCGCATCGTAAACAACGACATCCGCCCCGGCCAATGCATGCGCCGCCAAAAGCGTCAACAAGCCCGGATCGCCCGGCCCCGCGCCAACCAGCCAAACGCTGCCTTTTTTGAAAACCGGCAAAGATTTAAGATCGATATTCACGTCTCTTGGACCCTGCGTGATTTGAGCTTCCCGCTTACGTCGCGCCCCCCTATAAGTCCACCATGGATGAACCCGATGCAGGTTTGACGAAGCCGGAAACTCCGTTGAAACGCGGTTGGACGACCGGCGCCTGCGCGACTGCCGCGACCAAAGCGGCGTTGACAGCTTTGCTGACCGGAAAGTTTCCCGATCCGGTATCGATTATTCTGCCAAAGGGCGAGAACCCGGCCTTCCCGCTGGTGATGGAATCTCTTGCGCCTGACAGTGCCAGAGCGGGCATTGTCAAAGATGCGGGCGATGATCCGGATGTAACGCATGGGGCGACAGTGATCGCCGAAGTCCGATGGGGAGCGCCCGGCAGCGGCATTGTCTTTGCCGCGGGCGAAGGCGTCGGCACGGTCACCAGAGCCGGCCTTCCCGTTCCGCCCGGCGAACCGGCGATCAACCCCGTGCCGAGACAGATGATAAGCGCTGAAATCGAGGCGTTGTGCGCCGAAAACAAGCGTTCACACGACGTTATTGTCACCATTTCCATATCGAACGGCGCAGCCATAGCGACGAAAACCTGGAACCCCCGCCTCGGCATTATCGGCGGCCTCTCCATCCTCGGCACCACCGGCGTGGTGCATCCCTTCTCCTGCGCCGCTTGGATCCACTCGATCCATCGCGGCGTCGATGTCGCACGTGCCGCCGGTCTCACGCACGTCGCAGGCTCGACCGGATCAACGTCCGAAGCCACCGTCCAAAAGCTCCACAATCTCCCCGACATCGCCCTCATCGACATGGGTGATTTCGCCGGCGGCCTCCTCAAATACCTTCGCGCTCACCCCATCGACAAAGTCACGATTGCGGGCGGGTTCGCCAAAATCACCAAACTCGCCCAAGGCGCAATGGACCTCCATTCCAGCCGCAGCCAGATTGATTTGAATTTTCTTACGCAGATCGCCTTGAATGAGGGCTTGAATCAAAATCTGAAGGGCCGGATTCTAAACGCCAACACGGCGCAGGAAGTGCTTGAATTGGCTCATGAACACGGCATTGACTTGGCCGGACCGGTCGCGCGCATGGC
>JANOYJ010000587.1:0-2146 GCA_031428815.1 Phyllobacterium sp. | reverse complement strand
CCGCGTCAACGAGTTTTGCCAATCCGGCAGTGACCATTGCACGGACGGTCACGGACACATTTGCAGGGATACGCCCGATTGATGCGTCGGCATTCATCGTGGCGCAAATTGCCGGAGCGCTTTTTGCTATGATTCTTACGGGGTATCTTTTCAACGATGCAAGGCGAACAAGTTAAGCCGCGACGCTCTCCAAGCGTCCCAACGCGGTCTCAAGCGCCTTGAAGCAACGTTCGTCCACAGCGCATCCGACATCGCCGCGCAAAATCTCCAGCGCTTTCGATACCGGCATCGCGCTGCGATACGGACGCTCCGCTGTCAGAGCGTCGAATATGTCCGCGACGGTGATGATCCGCGTTTCGAGTGAGATTTCCTCGCCCTTAATGCCGCGCGGATAGCCCTTGCCGTCGAGGCGCTCGTGATGGTCGCCTGCGATGCGGGAAAGTTCCTGAAACGCACCGATGCGCGACAGAATCATCCGGCTCTGTGTCGGGTGATGACGCACCGACGCCCATTCCTCATCGGTGAGTTTTCCGGCTTTATCAAGGATTTGATTGGAAACACCGAGCTTTCCCAGATCATGCAAAAGCGCCGCACGTTTCAGAAAGCGCCGTGTCTCGGCGGAGAGTTTCATCTCTTCGGCGATCATGTCGGCGAACAGCGCCACCCGGTCGGAATGACCGGCGGTGAACGGGCTTTTGGAATCCACTACCTGCGCAAACGCCGCAGCGACCTCATCGAGGTAGTCTTCGTCCATCATCTCGCCCTTCTCTTCGGGGGCAAGACTGATGATCGTTTGTTGCAGGTTCTTGGAAGCCAGCACTGACCAGAATCCGAGTTGCGTGGCAGCGGCTTCAAACGCTGTTACCAATGCAGGATCAAACCATCCGCCGGCGCGCTGACGCACCTCTTTCAAGGCCGCCTCTTTGCCTTCGCTCGTGTGGAAAACATCGACAACCTGCGCAATCAAAGCAATGCGCGAATAGAGCGATATGCCAGTCCCCGCCAGACTCATCGGCTTGCCGTGACCGTCCCAGTGCTCGTCCAAGTCGAGAATTCCGCGCGCCACTTCTTCAGGAAAGCGCATACGCCGCACAATTTCCGCGCCGCGCTGGCAGCGGGTTTCGATGAGTTCGCGAGCGATCTGGCCGCCTTGAGTGACAATGGTGAGCAGCGAACGGAAGCGCTCAGACATGCCTGCCTTCATGCCGGTATGCGACAGAACAAAGCGCAGGATTTGCGGCAGTGAGTCATTGACCGATTTGATGTCGCGCTTGAACGACAGATCGTCTGCAAGATACAACTCACAAATCCGCGCCGCATTGGACGAGCAGCCGATGTCTTTCAAGAGGAGCGTGTAGTAAAGATTTGCCAATTCATGGTCCGGCATTCCCGCTTGCCTGCCGATATTGAGCCCGATCCAGGCGCAGCGCACACCATGGCCCTCGGATTGGCCCTCCGTCATATCGAGCGCATGGCTAAGCGAGGAGACAAGCTCGGCGCGGCTGATGCATGTAAGCTGTGGGCAGTAATTTTCGGTCATAGGACGTTCCTCTTTGGTGCCGGAACGATACGGAACTATGGTTTACAAATTCTAACCTCTAGGCGGCACTGCCTCACAACACCATCACAATCATTTGTGCGCCCTCTAGTTGACCGTTCAGCAAGCGCGTGGTCAATCGAGCCACTTCTTACCAATTCAGGACTAGTCCGTGACGAAATTGCTCGCCTCCTTCACATTCGCCCTTACGTTCTCCACCGCCGCCTTCGCCGCCGACCCGGACCTGTCAAACTGGCCCTCCGTCTTGGACGACGCGCAAGGCGAAACTGTCTATTGGAATGCGTGGGGCGGTGCGGAGAATATAAACGCCTATATCGCTTGGGCTGGCACGGAGATTGAGAAGCGTTACGGCGTGAAATTGGTTCAGGTCAAGCTCGAGGATACCGCCAGCGCCGTCGCGAAAGTCGTTGCCGAAAAAGCCGCAGGCAAAAATGAAGGCGGCTCGGTTGATCTCATCTGGATCAATGGCGAAAACTTTGCCTCGATGAAAAAGCAAGGACTGCTGCTGTCGCCCAGCTGGGCGGAGAAATTGCCGAACTGGAAATATGTCGACGTCGAGGCCAAGCCGACGATCCGCACCGATTTTAC
>JANOYJ010000586.1:0-2999 GCA_031428815.1 Phyllobacterium sp. | reverse complement strand
GAGATCACCGAGCCAAAGCCATGCACCGATTAGCACAAGTGCGACAAGTGGCCCTGTCCCTTCATCACCCATTTCTCAACCCCGACAGGACACCGTTAGCGATGGAGGCAAAATCAAAATCCAAAATACCAATTTTTACTTTTGCTGATCGCGAATGTGATTGATTATTTAGATGTTTGCAACGGGTGCCGCATCCAGCACCCGCATCTGTACCGTGCGCCGTCCATTAAAGTGATTGACCGTGAGCGTTCCCGCCACATGCATCCGCTCGCCGATGTGGGAAAACAGGAAGTCGCCGAGCGCCGTTCCCTCGCCGCGAAACAGGATGGCGTCGAGATTGGTTTTGTCCATCAGCGAGAATGACAACTTGATATGCCCGCCGGTGCCGACGATTTTTGCGAAATTCAGGCGGTGGTTCGGCAGGACAATTACCGGCGCGGGATGACCGGAACCGTAGGGCCCTGCGCGCTCCATTTCTTCCAAGAGAGCGATGGTCGCGCCAGACGCGGCGATTGCACCGTCAATCTCAAGCGTTGAGGCCTCCCGCAGTTTACTGACCTGTTCCGAGGCTTCTTGCTCGAAAAAGGCGCGAAGGTCGCCGAGCTTGGCTCGCTCGACCGTGATGCCCGCCGCCATGGCGTGGCCGCCGCCTTTAACGATCAGCCCCGCCTCATGCGCCTTGCGCACCAACCGCCCGAGATCAAATCCGGCAATGGAACGGCCCGAGCCGGTGCCAATGCCGGAAGGATTGAACGCGATGGCAAAGGCAGGGCGTTGGGTTCGTTCTTTGAGGCGGGCCGCCAGAAGTCCGACAATGCCCGGATGCCATTTGTCATTGGCAGTGACGATGATGGACGGACCTTTGCCGTCAGCCAATTCTGCCGCAACTTCGTTCTCCGCCTGATCCAGCATCTGCTTTTCCATCACTTGTCGCTCGGCGTTGAGGCGGTCGAGCTCAAGCGCAATGCGTTCCGCCTCACTAATGTCGTGCAAGGTTAGAAGCCGTGCACCTAAAGCCGCGTCACCGATACGCCCACCCGCGTTGATGCGCGGGCCGAGGAGGAAGCCGAAATGGAATGGATTGAGCGGTTCACCAATGCGCGAGACTTTGACCAGCGCTTCCAGCCCCTTATTATCCATCAGGCGGGCGATCTTCAGACCAGACACAACAAAAGCGCGGTTAAGTCCAGTGAGCGGCACGACATCGCATACTGTCGCCAGTGCCACCAGATCGAGCATGGACATGAGGTCGGGCGCAGTAAACCCGCCGCGTTCGCGCAAAAGTCGCGCCGTTTCGACCAAAGTCATGAAAACAACACCGGCGGCGCAGAGATTGCCCAAACCCGAGATGTCATCCTCACGGTTGGGATTGACCACAGGAACGCCGTTGGGCAATTCGCCTGCCACCTGATGGTGATCCAACACGACAACATCCGCTCCCGCCCCTTTTGCCGCTTCGATAGCGATCGCGCTGTTGGTGCCGCAATCGACGGTGACGATCAGTTTGGCGCGGGAGGCGAGTTGCTCCATCGCGGCGGGATTGGGGCCATAACCTTCGAAAATACGGTCGGGAATATAGATTTCGTTCGGCACATCAAAGTGCTCCAGAAACCGCGACAGAAGGGCAGAGGACGCCGCGCCGTCGACATCATAATCACCAAAAATCGCCACCCGTTCGCGCCGCGTGATCGCTTCGGCAAGGCGCGACGAGGCGCGGTCCATATCCGTCAGCGTGCGCGGATCAGGCATCAGCGCTTTGATCGTCGGATTGAGAAACGCCGGGGCCTCGTCGATCCCGACGCCCCGCCCTGCCAAAATCCGCGCGATAATGTCTGAAATCCCGTGATGCTGCGCAATCGCCAGCGCGACGTTCACTTGGCGGCCATCCAAACGCTCGACCCAGCGCTGGCCGGTGGCGGAGGCAGTGATGTCGAGGAAGGTGCGGCGGTGGGGCATGGTCACCTGTTGGGGGTCACACTTCAGATAACCCGATTTCTCTCGAGCAATCTGCTCCTAATCAACAATGATCAGCTGAGTTTTTCCCACAATGCCACGCCCCAAACGCCGAGCGCAAGGGTGATGGACAACAGAACAGCGAGTGAGCCGCAATCTTTGGCGATCTTAATGTCGGCATGGAACTCGCGGGTATAGGCATCGCATGCCGCCTCAATGCCGGTGTTGAGCACTTCGACAATCAGAATGAGTAAAATCGAGCCGATTAACATCAAGTAGGATCGGCCATCGACCGCTACGAAAAAAGCCAGCGGCAGGGCGACAGCCAGAAGCGCCACCTCCTGCTGAAACGCCTTTTCACTCCGGATGAGCACGCGCCACGCGGCAACAGAATTGTAGAATGCCTTGACGATACGATCCATGAATCACTCCCGCGTTGACGCCTCTTTGCGCGGCCCTCTTAACGCGGGAATGTGATAATCTTCAATCACCCGCAACGACGACATCTGCACTTGAACGCTGGTACTGCGCCAGGTCATCGTGGATGTCGTAATAGTCTCCTTTATCAGCAACAAAAATATGCGCTTTTCCGGCCAAACCGCTTGGCTTGTCGAACGCCCCGGCGAGGATGGATGTGTAGTCGAGCTTACCATGTTTCCAGAACAGGCCCGAGCCGCAGAGCGAGCAAAAGCCGCGTTTGGCGTCACCCGAAGAGTGAAACCATGTCACTTTCTCCGCGCCTGAGACTTCCAACTTGTCATCGGAAACATTCGTGCTTGCCAAGAAATGCCCGGTCTGACGGCGGCATTGCGAGCAATGGCAATAGACCACGCCGCGCAATTCGCCATGGGCACGGAACGAGACAGCGCCGCATGAACAGCGGCCGGTATGGGTTTCAGACATCTATATCTCCCAAAGAAACAGGCGGCAGTTTTCCCTGCCGCCTGTCAAAAGTCACGCGTGAAAACGAAGAGAACTGTCTTTAGACCGCCAGCTTGAGCGGCACGCTGTTCTTTTCCTTCTTCAACAATTCCGCAATCAGGAAC
>JANOYJ010000585.1:0-3524 GCA_031428815.1 Phyllobacterium sp. | reverse complement strand
TTTATCTCAAAAGGCAGTCTTTTTTCATCGGCAACGCGCAGCATTAACAAACGAATGGCATCCGAGATTGAAAGACCCATCGCCTCCAGAGCGGCGGCAGCACGCTCTTTTGTATCTGTATCAATCCGGGCACGCACAATTGAATCAGCACTCATAATGTTTTGCTCCAAGAGAGTTTGTAGGCCTAATGTAGCCACAAATTCTCTTGGTTGCAAATCTTATTTCCGATTCTACTCTAGTATCGGCGACCATGCCGGATCGGACGCTGCCTGTGGTGTCGGGATGGGTTGGTTGTGATAGCCGGTCAAATCAATCGAGAAGAGTTTCGGATCGCCACCCGCCGCTTGTGAGAAATAGGCCAAAACGCGACCGTTCGGCGCCCAAGTCGGACCTTCATTATGGAAGCCCGTTGTGAGAATGCGCTCACCCGATCCATCCGGCTTCATCACGCCAATCGAAAACTGCCCGCCGGACTGCTTGGTAAACGCGATCAAATCGCCACGCGGCGACCAGACCGGCGTCGAATACGCACCATCGCCAAACGAAATCCGGTTGGGCTCAGAACCACCCGCTGCCATCACATAAAGCTGCTGCTTGCCGCCGCGATCAGACTCAAAAACAATCTGCCCGCCATCCGGTGAATAAGACGCCGATGTGTCAATCGCAGACGAATTGGTAAGGCGCGTCACATTGCGGCTGCGCAAATCCATCGTGTAGAGATTCGCGCTGCCATTATCCTGCAACAGGCTCATCACGACCTTCTGCCCATCTGGCGAAAAGCGCGGTGCAATAGTGATGCCGGGAAAATTGCCGACCTTCTCGCGTTGTCCGGTTTCAAGCTGCAACAGATAGATTGCCGGGTTATCGCCATCAAAAGCCATATAAGTGACTTCCTGCTTGTTCGGCGAGAAGCGCGGCGTCAAAACCAAATCCTTGCCGCTGGTCAGCGTGCGCACATTCGCACCATCTTGATCCATGATCGCGAGTTTCTTGATGCGTTTATCTTTTGGTCCGGATTCTGAAACGAACACAATGCGCGTATCAAAATAGCCCTTCTCGCCGGTCAAACGCGCGTAGATTGCGTCCGCAATGATATGGGCGATACGCCGCCAATTGTCCGGGTTGGCATAGAATTGCTGACCATCCAACTGCTGTCCGGCAAATGTATCCCAAAGCCGATACTCAGCCCGCAAGCGACCATCGCCTTCCTGCGTCACGCGACCGGTCACAAGCGCTTGCGCATTAATGACTTTCCAGTCCTCGAAGCGCGGCGACACATCCGGATTGGAAATCTTTTCAATAAATGCACCTTGGTCAATCGGCGCAAACAGTCCGGACCGCTTCAAATCCGCCGCGACAACGGCCGAAATCTTGGCCCCCAAATCGCCAGCCGACAAAAAGTCGGTCAGGGCAATCGGCAACGGTTCAACATTACCCTTGGTGACATCAACCACGACCTCGGCCCGCGTCGCAACTACGGCAAATGCCAACCCGGACAATGCTATAACAATCGCTGTCACAAGAGATTTCAACTTAAACTTCATGGGTCATAGACCTTTCTATTGCTGCATTTCGCTTGGATCGAAGTTGAATATCACTTCGCTCCACGTATCGTATTTATCGGCGGGAAGGTTGAAGGGCTGACAACGCAGAATCGCGCGGCGACCCGCTTCTGCTGCCAATTGTCCGATGCCACCACCGCCACCGCCGGAAAGAATTTTGGGCTCGCCGACGACAGTGCCGGATTGGTCCAGTGCGATCTTGATCGAGACTTTGAGACCCGCTGCATCGGCAATCCCTGATGGCGGGTTCCAGCATTTCTCGATCTGACCACGCAACGCATCCATTTCCGACACCGAAAGTTTCGCGCCACCGGTCGACTTCTTCGCGCCAAGCGCTGGATCCTTCTTGGACGCCTTGGCCCCGCCGGATGCCTTCTCCTTGTTGAGAAGCGCCGCTATTTCTTCGTTTAACTGCTCTTCCTCTTTGGCAGCCTTCGCCGCTTTGGCCGCAGCGACCTTCTTGGCTTCCGCCACCTTGGCCGCCTTAGCGGCTTTGGCGTCAGCAGCCTTCTGTGCTTCCGCCTCGGCTTTTGCTTCGGCAACTGCCTTTTGCTTGGCCGCTTTCTTCTCAGCGGCCTCTGCGTCAGCCTTGGCGTCGGCTTCCGCTTTCGCTATTTCCTTCTGGATTCTGGCCTCGCCTGCAACCTTGTCGGCATCGGCCTGTTTCTTGGCCTCCGCAGCGCGCGCCTCTTCCTCAGTCTTTTCGGCGAGCTCCGCCTTCTCAGCAATCGCTTGCCTGTCAGCTTCCGCTTGCTTTAGTGCCGCTGCTTCTGCCGTTGCCGCCGCCGCGGCGGCCTTTTCAGCTTTTGCCGTCGCTGCCTTTTCGGCGGCGGCCTCGGCTGCTTTCTCCGCGGCCGCTGCTGCAGCTTCTTGCCTGGCAAGGGCCTCGGCTACCGCATCTTCCGGCTGTTCCGGCTTTAATTCACGCACCGGCTTCGGTGGTTCGGGCTTATCAACATCCGGCTTTTTCACCGGTTTGGGGGTCGGCGGGGGCGCGGATGCGGTCTCAACCGGCTTCGGCTTCTCGCTCGGTGTCGGGGGGGCTTTGATGTCCTGCTCCGTCTCACCCGGATTGAGGGCTTCTTCGTTGACCTTCGGCTTGTCGCTCGGCTTGGGTGCGGGCTTGTCCGCCTTCTCCGCCGTTTTCTCGCCCTCTTGCACCTGCGTCAAATCTTCGATGATCTCAACTGGCACGGCCTCAACACTCGCCACCGCCATTTGGCGCGGCGATGACATCGAGACAATTCCGAGCCCCAGAAGCACGAAATGCACGATGAAAGAGATGGTGAGACTGCGTCCCATCATTCGTTAGCTACCCTGCTCCGGCAGTGAAACGAGGCCAAGATTTTTAAAGCCTGCCGCAGAAATCCGCGCCATGACGCCAATCACTGTGCCGTAATCCGCCGCCTTGTCGCCGCGCACGAAAATGCGCTCCTCATAGCCTTGCTCTGCAATGGCTTGCAGTTTGGGTACCAATTCCTCAATCGTAATCGGCGTTTCCTGAATGAAAATTCCGCCCGTATTATCAACCGAAATCGTAATCGGCTGCGTATCGACATTGAGCGCTTTGGCTTGCGTCTCCGGCAGATCAATCGGCACACCGACAGTCATCAATGGTGCGGCGACCATGAAGATAATGAGAAGCACGAGCATCACGTCCACCATTGGCGTGACGTTGATCTCGCTGATCAGGGCGCCCTTGCGACGCGAGCGGCGACCGCCCTTGCCACCCCGGTTTCCAACAGACATGCCCATGATGTGATCCTACTGTTTCGCGATTTTCTCATCAATTTGCCGCGAGAGTATGGCGGAGAATTCATCCGCAAATCCTTCGAGCTTGGTCTCAATTTTCGAGACCTCCGATGAGAGTTTATTGAAGGCGATAACAGCGGGAATGGCGGCGAGAAGACCAATCGCCGTGGCGAGCAAGGCTTCCGCGATACCCGGAGCCACAACGGCAAG
>JANOYJ010000584.1:0-3561 GCA_031428815.1 Phyllobacterium sp. | reverse complement strand
CATATGGGCCGTTGCAGGAAAACGCTCGGCGCGATAGTTCGGAATCTGCTTTGCCGCTGTCGCGAATTTTTTCAGCGCTGAGGCTAACCAAAGCGGATTTCCGGTGATTTCAGCGCCTCTTCTATCGGCAGAATATTCCCGGGTACGCGAGACCGCCATCTGGACAATCATTGCCGCCAGCGGCGCGACGATCATCGCGAACAAGGTTCCAAACCCTCCCAGGGGTGAATTTCGCTCGCGGTTTCCGCCGAAGAAAAACGCGAAATTGCCGAGCATAGAGATCGCACCGGCAAGTGTCGCGGTAATGGTCATGGTGAGTGTGTCGCGGCTCTGAATATGGGCAAGTTCATGCGCCATAACACCGGCGACCTCTTCTTTGGTAAGTGTTTCTAACAGACCTGTCGAGGCGGCGACTGCGGCATTTTCCGGATTGCGCCCTGTGGCGAACGCATTGGGTTGGTCACTTTTGATAAGGTAGGTGCGCGGCATGGGAAGTCCCGCCCGCTCAGATAGCGCTTTGATAATGGAATGAAACTCTGGCGCATTGGCCTCATCGACCTCAACGGCATTGTGCATTCTGAGCACCATTTTATCGGAATTCCACCATGAGAAGACATTTGTGGCGAACGCGACGACGAGCGCGATCATCATGCCGCCTGCTCCGCCAATCGCGTAGCCGACCAACATGAAAAGCGCTGTCATGATAGCGAGCAACATGGCCGTTTTCATGATGTTCATTTTATCACTCCGTCTCAGCCGCTGCGAATTGCAGTCACTCGTTTGCGTACTATAATGGCTATTGGTGAGTTCGGCTTCAATCGTCAATGGCGGATAATTATGAAACAGGAAGACGCGGAAACGGACGCAAAACCCGCAAAGCTGCTCGCGCCAGCCGCGCAGCGGGCCTTGATGGAGGCAGAACAGCGCCGGACCGCGCAGACTGATATACCACTGGCCAAAGAATTGGGCGGTCGCGGCGGCGAAGAACCGGTGCGTTATGGTGACTGGGAAATTAACGGCATCGCCCAAGACTTCTGAAGTGTTCTAAAATGAAACACTTTCCTGCCGCTGACTACAAGGCGGCAATACATCGTTCGTTGCATGGTGAACGATTGATTAAGTAAATTTTAAAAATCGAAACTTCTTCATATCTGATTAACCTAAAAAAACTTGAAATTTCTATTTAATCAATGGGTTAGGTTTTGCACGGCCCGGCTGCAAGTGCTCCGGTCGAATCTGGCAAGCAATTCGCACTGTTTCTTTCACGGGCACCCATGGCGTTCCCAAAGGAGACAAAGATGAACGTGTTCGAGAGCCTCAAATCAACAGCGGCCCGTTTTTCGCGAGATAACAGCGGTCAGTTCGGCCTCTTGTTTGCGTTGACATCTTCACTGCTTTTGGTGAGCGTCGGACTTTCTGTGGATTATGCACGCATCATTTCGGCTAAATCGCAGTTAACAGCCGCTCTTGACGCCGCTGTTCTTTCGACGGCACGTGACATTACGCGTGGGAAGGTCGACAAAGACGGGGCTACAAAGATCGTCAAAGCCTTTCTCGAAGCCAATCTTGATGGGAAGCGCCTTAACGACACCAATGTTCAGCTGACAGACGTCACAATCAATCCTGTTACGAACGAACTCTCCGCGTCGGCGCGAACCAATGTTGAAATGATGTTTCCGGTGATGAACATCAAAAAGATTCAGCCAGTGGATGTGGAAATTTCCGCGCTTTATTCCGAGCGCAAGGTCGAAGTTTCCATGGTCCTGGACGTCACCGGTTCGATGAGCGGCAGCAAGATCAACGAACTGAAGGTCGCGGCCAAATCAGCAGTGAAGGCATTTTTGGAAAACGGGTCTGACAATACGCGCGTCGCTATCACGCCTTACGCCTTCGGTGTTAATGCAGGCAGCCTTAAATCCCAAGTCGTGGGCGAAGACGGAAAACCAGCCAGAGACTCCTGCTCTTCAGAGCGCCGCGGCCCGATGATGTTTTCTGATGAAAGCCCGGATGCTGCAAAAGTTACGCGCGCCAATGCCATTACGTCATGTCCATCAGTGCCCGTTCAGCCGTTGACAAGAGATTCGCGACTACTCAACAGTATGATCAACAATCTTACCCCAAGCGGGGCAACAGCCGGCCAGATCGGCTTGCAATGGGGCTGGTATATGGTGTCACCAAGCTGGAAGTCCGTGCTGCCAACCGCGTCAATGCCAGTCGACTATGGTGCCCCGGAATCGGAAAAGTATATCATTCTGATGACCGATGGCCTCTTTAACTCGGATGCTTCCGGTCTGACCAATGCTCAAATTTCAAGTTTTCCGGGTGTTTCGGAGCGCTCTGGTCGCTTGGCTATGTCTTATTGCGGTGCAATCAAGGACAAAAAAGTCAAGGTCTACACAATCGGATTTAAGTTGGACGAGGCCGGAACACGAGCGCAACAAGCTGAAGCTATCCGCATGCTGACAGATTGTGCATCGACGCCATTGGGTAGTGAAAAAACCTTCTACAATGCCAATAATGGTGCAGAGCTGAAGAAGGCCTTTGATGATATCGCCTCGCGAATCCAAAGCCTGCGTTTAACAAACTAATCTCATCCATATTATCTGGGAGCGTCCGAATTAACTAGGGTCTTCAAGCCCCAGCGCCTTCCGTCTCATCCATCGAAACAGGAGTAACACGGCGACAACTGCAAGCCCGGATGAAAGCCCGATCCAGATGCCTGCGCCGCGCAACCCGCCCTCAAACGCTAAAAAGATACCAAGCGGCATCCCGACAACCCAATAGCTGAACGCGGCAAGGATCATCGGCACTTTGGTGTCATGCAATCCGCGTAGCATGCCTATGGCGACCGCTTGTGCGCCATCGACAAGCTGAAACATCGCCGCATAGGCGAGAAATGAAACGGCAAGAGCGGCTATGGCAGCATTCTCAGGCCTGCCAGCATCTATAAAGGCGCTGATGAGCTGATGTGGAAACAGGATCATCAGAGACGCGGTCAAAACCATAAAACCGGCCATTATCCAAAAAGCCACAAGCCCGGAGAGGCGGATTCCTTGCTTGTCGCCGGCTCCAAAAGCGCGGCCAATCCTGACGGTCGCTGCCTGACCAAACCCCAATGGCACCATGAAGGCGATGGATGCGATCTGGATCGCGATTGCATGGGCGGCGAGTGAGGTTTCGTCAATCAGCCCCATGATCAGCGCCGCACCTGTGAACAGCACAACTTCAAATACCATGATGGCACCGATCGGCAGGCCAAGGTGCCACATCTGACGGTAACGCGCCCAATCCGCTCGCCAGAAACGTCCGAATAGCCGGTAGCGCTTGAAATGACGGTCAAGCGTGACAACCAGTGCAAGACCGAGAAACATCACCAGCGACGATAGGCTTGTCGCAATCCCTGAGCCTTGAATACCAAGGGCCGGGAATCCCAAATTTCCGAAAATCAGGCACCAGTTGGCAAGCGCGTTGAACAAAACAGCAAAAATACCAATGGCCAGTCCCCAGCCCGGTCGCTCCAGCGCCGAGATGAATGAGCGCAAAACGATGTAAAAGTAGAAC
>JANOYJ010000583.1:0-3104 GCA_031428815.1 Phyllobacterium sp. | reverse complement strand
AGTTGGCCTTGCCTCCAGCAAGGTGCGTTTGAGAAAATCATCAACGGCAAAATCCGCCTCGGTCACCGGGGAAAAACCTTCCTTCCACGAAACTTTGGGGTCATTGCGGAAATAGCGCATGGCAATGTCTGCACCGTCCTGCGCAGCAGCGATCAGAAGATCAAGGTCCGCTTGCAAGTCGAATGTATCAGTCACCGGCAAGCGTCATCCCGGTAATCGCAAGCGTCGGGGCGGCGGTGCCGAAGTTCCGGTCGATGTCGTTGGCAAGCGTCATGTTCATAAACATGTCTTTGAGATTACCGGCAATCGTTACCTCGGAAACGGGATGAGTGAGTGCGCCGTTTTCGATCCAGAAGCCCGAAGCACCACGGCTATACTCGCCCGTTACCATGTTGACACCGTGGCCGATCACTTCGGTGACATAGAAGCCACTGCCGATTTGGCTCAACAGATCCTCAGGTGACATGTCGCCCGGCTCGAATGTGAAGTTGGTCGTTGACGGAGACACGGAAGAACCAGACCGCACACCGCGTCCATTCGTCGTTAGACCAAGTTCACGCGCCACAGCTGTCGATAATGTCCACGACTTGAGGACACCATCTTCCACCAACGTCATCGCTGCGCCTTCTATGCCTTCGCCGTCAAACGGCCGCGAGGCGGAGCCGCGCATTTTCAGCGGATCGTCAGTGACATGAACACCCTTGGGAAGAATTTGCTCGCCCATACGGTCCTTCAGAAAGCTTGTCTTGCGGGCAATGGCGGCACCGTTAATGGCACCGGAAAGATGCCCGGCAATGCCACGCGCGACGCGGGGATCAAAGATGACATTGACCGGTCCGGTCTTGGCCTTGCGCGGTGCGATTTTGCGGATGGTGCGCTCTGCTGCTTTGCGGCCAATCACTTCGGGGTCTTCAAGTTCGTTGAAATGGATGCGTGATGAAAACTCGTAATCACGCTCCATACCGGTCCCTTCACCCGCGATCACCGAAATGCCACGACCGAAGCGGGAGCCTACATAATGTCCGGCAAATCCGTCAGATGTCACAAGCACCAGACCGCCGAAACCGGCGCTCGCCGAACTGCCACCGGAATTGGTAATGCCCTTCACTGACAAAGCCGCCGCCTCCTGCGCCAAGGCGGCCTCGGTTAAAGCGGCAGATTCGACAATGGTTGGATCAAACAGGTCAAGGTCGCGCGGGTTGCGCACCAGATTTTCACGATCCGCCAAGGACTGATATTCATCTTCCGGTGCAACCTTCGCCATCGCAACAGCGCGGGCGGCCAGAACATTGGGATCTGAACCCGCGCTGGCGGAGATATTTGCAACGCGCTTGCCCACAAAAACCCGCAGCGAAAAGTCGTCACTCTCGGAAGCTTCCGTGCCTTCCACCTTGCCGAGGCGCACGGACACACTGACCGAACTGCCACGCACAACAACGGCGTCCGACGCATCCGCGCCTTCCCGCTTGGCGGCCTCGACCAACTGAGCGGCGAAATCAAGAAGTTCCTGCGAATTGCGAGGATCGGACATGGGAAAATACCGTTAATCTTTGGCTTGGAATTGTGTTGGGAGAGTTTAGATAGGGTCGACGCTTGCGCTTGCCTATAGGGCGCGGGGCCGAAACTCGCAAGCAAGGGATAGGGTTGTGGTTGAAACGCAAACTGCGAAATTCGTTACAGGCCCGACCTTGCGCCATGTGCTGACAATGACCGGAACCGCTTCTGTCGGCCTGATGGCGGTGTTTTTCGTCGATGTACTCAATCTTCTCTACATCTCCATGCTTGGCCAACAACAACTCGCCGCCGCGATTGGTTATTCCGGCACGTTGATGTTTTTTCTCACATCCGTTGCCATCGGCCTATCTATTGCAACCACGGCTCAGGTGTCCCGCAGCCTTGGCAAAGGTGACACCTATATGGCCGCGCAACTCGGCGGGGCGGGTCTTGCACTCATGGGCGCGACCATGACGATCTTGTCCATCGCCATGATGATTTATGCCCGACCTTTGACGGCGCTATTGGGCGCGACGGGCGAGACGCTCGATATTTCGGTGCGCTTCCTGCACATCGTTATTCCCTCCATGCCCATCATGGCCTTGGGCATGAGCGCGGCGGGCTTATTGCGCGCCAAGGGCGACGCCAAGCGTGCGATGTATGTTACGCTCGTTGCCGCGGCGGTGACGGCGGCGCTCGATCCATTATTTATTTTCGTCTTCAATCTCGGCATTGACGGCGCGGCGATCGTGACAGTGATCTCGCGGCTTATGCTGCTTGGCGTCGGTCTTTACGGCACCATCCGCGTTCACAACATGGTGGCTGTTCCGACGAAAGACACGCTGAGAGTCTCCGCACAGCCTTATTTTGCTATTGGCCTTCCCGCCGTCATGACACAGCTTGCGACGCCGGTGGGTAACGCTTGGGTCACCTCAGAAATCGCGACATTCGGCGATGCGGCGGTCGCAGGCTGGGCGATTATCGGGCGGATTACGCCCGTCGCCTTCGGCGCGATATTCGCCTTGTCAGGGGCAGTCGGGCCGATACTGGGACAAAATTTTGGCGCGAGTCGTTTTGATCGCATTCAGCAGACCATGCGCGATAGTTTTGTGGTGGTGGTGATTTACGTCCTGATTGTCTGGCTGTTGCTGGCGCTTTTCCGTAATCAAATCAGCGACATCTTCGGTGCGACGGGTGCGACGCGGGACTTTATCAGCTTCTACTGCGTATTTGTCGCCGGGAGTTTCCTGTTCAACGGCATGTTGTTTGTTGCCAATGCCGCTTTCAATAATCTCGGTTTCCCGCTCTATTCAACGCTGTCAAATTGGGGACGCTCAACGCTCGGCGTCATTCCCTTCGTCTCGCTGGGTGCCTCTTGGTATGGCCTGAACGGCGCCATTGGCGGCTCGGGACTGGGCGCGGTGGTGTTTGGTATTGTGTCAGTGATCGTCTGTTTCAGGGTGCTGAAAGACCTTGAGAAACGAAACCCGCCGGAAACACCACTGGATATTCCAGCCTCGGCCAACTCACCCTTCTCAACCGGAAAGGCCGCGACGCTCGGCTAACCTTTTGATTTTATATCCGAAAAGGTAATCGCGGCTTCAATGGCG
>JANOYJ010000582.1:0-2312 GCA_031428815.1 Phyllobacterium sp. | reverse complement strand
GAAATGCCCATCATGCCGACTTTTCCGGTGCACCACGGCTGCTTGATGATCCACGCAATGACGTCGCACGCATCCCGCAATTCAACATCGGCATATTCATCCAGCATGACGCCTTCGGAATCGCCATTGCCGCGCATATCGACCCTGAGACACGCATAACCGTGGCCGGCGAAATACGGATGGGTCAGGTTATCACGGGCGGTCGTGCCATCGCGTTTGCGATAAGGCAAATATTCAAGAATAGCCGGAACCGGTTGATTTTCCGCGCCTTTTGGCATCCAGACCCGCGCCGAGAGACGGCAACCGTCCGGCAACACAATCCCCATATCGGGGAATTCCACCGTTTCGAATGGAAATTCCTTGACAGTTTTCATGCGCGTGGTTGCCCGACATGGCGGCCCAGCCCGTCGGGCTTGGGCAAATCCGCATGCGCCGCCACCAGTTTGGCTAAATTCCTGGCGATGGATTCCGGCGGTAAGCTCGATACACCGCCTGCCACATGCAGCAGGATATGCTCGCCGGTCGCATGTAATACGCCCGTGTCCGGGTTCACTAAGCTATGGAAAAGATGGAGTTTTTTGCCTTCGATCGGCATGACTTGCGTGGTCACTTTGAGCGTTGCGTTGAGCTTGGCTTCTTTCAAATGGCGGATATGAGTCTCCACCGTGAAATAGCTTGAGCCGCTGGCGGCCGTCGCCGCATCAATGCCGATCAGCCGCAAAAACGCGTCGCTGGCATCGCCAAAGGCCTGCAAATAGCGGAACTCGGTCATATGGCCGTTATAGTCGATCCATGCCGGGTTCACCGTCGTTTCCAACGTCGTGAGGAGCCCGCCCCCGGTTGTTTCCAGCGCAGGTTTAGCGTTCGCCCAGAGCCGTTCCTCGAATTCTTTCAACAACTTACCGGCACCCCAGCCCGCGCCGCCATGGCCGCCTTTCAGGCCGTGCAGGATCGAAATCAGATTATCGTCGCGAATACGTTCCAGTTCCCGAATTCCGAGACCGGCTGCTTGCGCGTCGGATTGATCGGCGATTTTAGTGACCAAAACCTCATCCAGATCCGGGACATCGGTCAATTTTGTCCATGGCCATGCGAGACATGGCCCGAATTGGGCCAAAAAGTGCCGCATTCCGGCTTCGCCGCCGGCAATCCGGTAGGTTTGAAACAGACCCATCTGCGCCCAGCGCAACCCGAACGAATAACGGATCACATCATCCAACGTCTCCACGTCGCAGATGTCGTCTTTAATCAGCCAAAGCGCCTCGCGCCACAGCGCTTCCAACAGGCGGTCGCCGACAAAGGCTTCGATTTCCTTGTTGATCCGCACCGCCTTCATGCCGATTTGTTCATATATTTCAGAGGCTTGCTGCATCTGGATCTCGCCGGTCTTCTTGCCCGGCACAAGCTCCACCAAGGGCAAGAGATAGACCGGATTATACGGATGGGCGACGAGCAGGCGCTCAGGATGACGCATTTCGGCTTGCAGGTCACTGGGCAGAAGGCCGCTGGTCGAGGAGCCGATAATCGACGTGCTCGGGGCAAATTGATCGATCTGGTTCAAAACACCGCGCTTTAGTTCCAAACGTTCAGGGACACTTTCCTGAATGAATTCAGCGTCTTGCACTGCTTCTTGCAGAGATTTTACAAACGTCAGCCTGCCCGGTTTTGGCAAAGGTGCCGCAGTCAGATTACCATAAGCGCGCGTCGCATTGGCCAAAACCTCAGCGACAATGCGCTCGGCATCGGGATGCGGGTCAAACAGTTTGACATCAACTCCCGACAGCAAAAGCCGCGACACCCAGCCTGCCCCGATAACCCCGCCGCCGATACACGCCGACCGCTTTATCCCCATAACTATCCCCGTTCGAATCGTGATCTTTCCCCGATTGATTTACTCAAAAGGGTCGTTGGCTATCGATGATGGTGCCTGCGGCAATCCATGCTAGATGTTTTGCGAAAAAGATGCGACAAATAGCGAAATGACGATCTTCTCTGCCTATGATCCTCTTCCCAAACCGTTTGCGATGACGATTCTTCTTCTGGAAGAATCGTCGCTTCTCTCGCTCGCGTCAACGCTCGATCCGCTTCGGGCCGTGAACCGCGTCACGCAGCGACGACTATTTGATTGGACGCTGGCATCATTTGATGGAAATCCCGTCACGCTGACCAGCGGCGTCTCTATTGCAACGAAGGGTCCGCTTGTCGCGTTTCCAGAAGGCGACGCCCTGATCGTCATTGCCGGCTTTAATCAAGACCGCCATGCGAGCCGCAAAGACCTGACCGCCCTTGCCAAAGCCGCGCGCGGCTATCGC
>JANOYJ010000581.1:0-5807 GCA_031428815.1 Phyllobacterium sp. | reverse complement strand
GTTTCTTGGCGTGGCGGCTGCTGTTGCGGTTTATGTTGGTGATGTCTCCAAAGACCTGCCTAATTACGAAGTGCTCGCGCAATATGAGCCACCGGTCACGACCCGTATTCATGCCGATGACGGAGCCCTTATGGGTGAATTCGCCCGCCAGCGCCGACTGTATCTGCCGATTCAAGCGGTTCCAGATCGTGTAAAGGCGGCTTTTATCTCGGCGGAAGACAAAAACTTTTATCATCATCCCGGTGTCGACATCAGCGGCATCGGCCGCGCGATCATGGTGAATTTCCAAAACCTTGGCTCGTCAAAACGCCCGGTCGGTGCCTCGACCATTACTCAGCAGGTCGCGAAGAACTTTCTTCTCTCCTCCGACCAGACGTTTGACCGGAAAATCAAGGAAGCGATTCTTTCGCTGCGTATTGAGCGCGCCTATTCAAAAGACCGCATTCTTGAACTTTATCTGAATGAGATTTTCTTCGGGCTAAATTCCTACGGAATCGCCGGTGCGGCACTGACCTATTACGACAAGTCGGTAAATGAACTGTCCATTTCAGAAGCTGCCTATCTCGCAGCATTGCCGAAAGGTCCGGCAAACTATCACCCGTACAGGCAGACCGAGAAGGCGCTCGTGCGACGCGACTACGTGATCGATCAGATGCTCGAGAATAAGTATATAACAATGGAAGAGGCGGTGGCGTCCAAGAAGCAACCGCTGGGCGTTAATCCCCGTAGCGCGACTGCCAACCTTTTCGCATCTGAATATTTCACCGAAGAAGTGCGCCGTGAGATTGTGGATCGCTACGGAGAGGCGGCATTGTATGAAGGTGGCCTCTCAGTTCGTACCACGCTCAATCCACGCCTTCAGGTGCTGGCACGATCGTCACTTCACAAAGGTCTCGTTCGCTACGATGAACTTCGCGGCTACCGCGGACCCTTCAAGCAAATTGATCCGGGCCAAGACTGGGGCGTGCCTCTCGGCGCAATCGATACGTTTGCCGACCTTCCTGAATGGCGGCTCGCCGTTGTGCTTGATGCGACGGACGAGGGAACGTCAATCGGCCTTCAGCCTGCCAAGGAACTGTCCGGTGCGGTATCTGCTGAGCGGGATGAGGGTTTCATCGCTGCGGACGATATGAAATGGGCTTATCGTATTAATATCGAAGGCGCGAAAACCAAAGCCAAGAGCCCGGTCGATGTTTTGAGACGCGGCGATGTTATATTTGTAGAAGCCAAGGAGGGCGAGGGTTCGGGGTTCCGCTTACGCCAACTTCCAGCTGTTTCCGGCTCGCTGGTTGCCATGGACCCGCATACCGGCCGTGTTCTTGCGATGATTGGCGGCTTTTCCTACGCCCAGTCACAGTTTAACCGCGCCACTCAAGGTTATCGCCAACCCGGTTCGTCGTTCAAGCCCTTCGTTTATGCGGCAGCTCTGGATAATGGTTATACGCCTGCATCCGTGGTTATGGATGCACCTATTGAGATTGATCAAGGTGGTTCGCTGGGCATTTGGTCGCCGAAGAATTACGGAGGCAAGGCGGCGGGCCCCTCGACACTGCGTCTCGGAATTGAACAGTCCCGCAATCTGATGACCGTGCGACTGGCGAAAGACATGGGTATGAAGCTTGTTGCCGAATATGCCGAGCGTTTCGGCGTCTATGACAAGATGATGCCGGTGCTTTCGATGGCGTTGGGCTCAGGTGAAACGACAACCATGCGAATGGTCTCGGCCTATTCAGTGTTCGCCAATGGCGGCAAGGCCATCAAGCCCTCGTTGATTGATCGAATTCAAGACCGTTACGGCAAGACGATATTCAAGCATGACGAACGCGCCTGTGACGGCTGCACGGCCACAAGCTGGCTTGAACAGCCGGAGCCTGAACTGGTCGATAACCGTGATCAGGTGCTTGACCCGATGACAGCTTTTCAAATTACATCCATGATGGAAGGCGTCGTTCAACGCGGAACGGCGGCGAATATCAAAGATATCGGCATGCCGGTTGCCGGCAAGACCGGGACGACAAACGAAGAAAAGGACACTTGGTTTGTTGGTTACACACCGGATCTCGTGGTTGGCGTGATGATGGGTTTTGACCATCCGACCCCTATGGGTAAGGGTTCGACCGGTGGTGCCCTGTGCGCTCCGATTTTCAAAGAGTTTGTTCAGGCAGCGTTGAAGGACACAAAGCCCGTCGATTTCCGCGTTCCAGAGGGCATGACGGAAATTGCGATTGATCGAAAGACCGGTATGCGCGCGTTTGGCGAAGGTCCGGGTGTCATTCTCGAAGCCTTTAAACCTGGAACAGGGCCTGCGGATTCGTACTCGGTCATCGGCATGGACGACATTGCCGTCGAGACCAAATCCAAGGCATTCTCACCCAAGGCCACACAGGCGATTGAATCTGGCGGCGGTGGACTTTTTTAGCGCCCGTCTTTGTCGCTCTCCACGCTTTACTTGGCACCGGCCTGAAACTATGGTCCGCCCGCTTTCATAAGAGAACCCAGACATGCGCGCTGAAATCGAAACATTGGTTGAAGAAATCAAGCAGGGCATCACCTTGCTGAGGAGGCATCTTTGACTGGGATCAAGGGGTCAAACGCCTCGGCTATTTGAACGAAAGGGCGGAAGACCCATCGTTGTGGAATGATCCGCAGGAAGCCCAAAAGATGATGCGCGAGCGCCAGCAATTGGACGACAGCATCAATGGCATCCTCAAACTGACATCCGGACTTGCCGACAATATAGAACTCATCGCTATGGGTGATGAAGAAGGCGATGTCTCGATTGTTGAAGAGGCGGAAAACGCTATTCGCGCGTTGAAAACTGAAATCGCGCGTCGACAAGTGGAGGCTCTGCTGTCCGGCGAAGCCGACGGCAATGATTGTTATCTTGAAGTGCATTCCGGCGCAGGCGGCACAGAGAGTCAAGATTGGGCATCAATGCTCTTGCGCATGTATACGCGCTGGGCGGAGCGCAAGCGCATGAAGGTCGAGATGTTGGAATATCAGGATGGCGAAACTGCTGGCCTCAAATCCGCAACACTCCACATCAAGGGCCATAATGCCTATGGCTGGATGAAGACCGAATCTGGCGTCCATCGCCTGGTTCGTATTTCGCCCTATGATTCAAACGCCCGCCGACACACTTCATTTTCGAGCGCTTGGGTCTATCCGGTCGTCGACGACGAAATCGAAGTGGACGTCAAAGAATCCGATTGCCGGATTGATACCTACCGCTCGTCAGGTGCCGGTGGGCAGCACGTCAACACAACGGATTCAGCTGTGCGCATTACGCATATCCCTTCTGGTATTGTGGTCCAATGTCAGGCCGACCGCTCACAACACAAAAACCGCGCCACCGCTTGGTCGATGCTGCGTGCACGCATCTACGAGAGCGAGCTCGAAAAGCGCGAGACCGAAGCCAACAAGGAACAGGCATCCAAGACCGATATTGGCTGGGGTCACCAAATCCGCTCTTACGTGTTGCAGCCTTACCAATTGGTCAAGGACTTGCGAACAGGTGCCGAAAGCCCGAGTCCACAAGACGTTCTGGATGGCGATCTGGATGCGTTTATGGAAGCCGCGTTGGCGCAGCGCGTTTATGGCGGCAAAGCCGAGGTTGAGGATTTAGAGTAAGTCCTCAATCTTTCGTCCGGCGCGGATGAAAGTAACCGGATCGACTGCGTTTCCGTTCTTGCGCACTTCATAATGTAAGTGTGGACCAGTGGAACGACCGGTGGAACCCACGGCACCGACGATCATGCCGGGTTCGATGTCATCGCCGTCGCTTACATAAATTTGGCTCATATGCGCATAACGGGTGGTGAATCCACTTCCGTGCTCAATCTCGACCATATTTCCATAGCCGCCATTGCGTCCGGCAAAAATGACTTTGCCTGAGGCGGTGGCCTTGATGGGCGCGCCCATACTACCTCGAAAGTCCATACCTGAATGGAATGCAGCCGTACCGAGAAGTGGATCACGCCTTGTGCCGAATGTGCTGGTAATGTCAGAACCGGGTGAGGGATTTGCCAGCGGGAAACGACGCACCGCGCCTTTGACCTGGTTCAGTTGGTTAAGTGCCGCGTCCAACCCCTCGACCTCTGAACTGAAGCTACTAACAGCCTCGGCGCTGTCGGCGGCAATGAACGGACCACCTTCGGCAGTTTCAGGTTTGTTTTTCGGGCGGTAACCAGCAACAGCCAGTGCCGATTCAATCTTTCCGGCATTCTTCTTCGCCGTCTCGGCAAGATAGCGGACCTGCTCGACCTGACCGGTATCAATGTCACGAAGGGAACGATTAATCGCTACAAATAATCTGTCTGCTCGATCCGCAGTTGATTCAGTTTTCACGCCCGTCGACGAAAACAATGAAGCGGCAATGCTGCCGGTCTTTGTTGAATCCAGCACACTCGCGCTTTCATCGCTAGGCTTATCGTTCGGCACTGGAACTGAGCCCAAACTTGCCTTGGCTTTTTTCAATACGGAGCCGAGTTGTCCATCGCGGCTCGTTAGCTGCTCCTGGCGCTCGATCAATTCGACAACTTTGGATTCCATCAATTGTTGATCGAGCAATTGACGGCTCGTAATCCTGTCAACTTGGGTGCGAAGTGCGGATATGCGGTCTTCATAAGCATGTTGCAGCCGGGCTTGTCGGGCGACCGTTGCACCGATCAAATCGTCCCTGAGAACCAGATACGAAGTCGCAACAAGATATCCGACCGCAATTGCGGCGCACAATGTCCCGCCGGTGAAAACCATCCAAGGTTTGACCGTGAAATGCTTGATGTCATTGCCATGGGCAATGATAATCGTATGCGGTTCTTTGCGCTTGCCAAATATATTTGGCTGCGTACCGCCGCGATGCGAGACATGACTCATTTCAAAACCAACTCAGAAGTTCATAACTTCGACTGATTAGAAACTGTTAGGGTTAATAAACTCTTTGAAATGCTCGAAATCAGATCAAATTCTCTAAAATAGATCAATAAATTCAATCAGATGTTGCTAACATATGCACGGCTTTTAACACATCGCTTGCATGGTCAGGCACACTGACTTTTTCCCATACTCGAACGATTCTGCCTTCCGGATTGATAAGATACGTCGTGCGGATGACTCCCATATACTTGCGCCCGTACATGCTCTTTTCTACCCAGACATCATAGGCTTGCAGTGTTTCCTTGGTCTCATCGGAGGCCAGTACGACAGAGAGGTCATGCTTGGCTCTGAATTTCGCATGGCTTTTGGCACTATCGGGCGACACCCCGATCACAATTGCTCCCGCGTCATCAAATTCCTTGGTGAGACACGAAAAATCCTTCGCCTCGATCGTGCAGCCAGAGGTGTCATCCTTGGGATAAAAATACAGGACGACGAATTTGCCGGCAAAGTCCTTCAGCGTAAGCGTTCCGCCGCCATCCTTTGGCAGTGAAAAATCGGGGGCTTCGTCGCCTATACCAAGTGCCATGCGAAAGCCTTTCTTTACCGCTAGTTCGGAACGTGATTGAATCCAAATCTAAGGCGAAATGCGGAATCAATCCAGTCATCTCAATGAATGAAAGCTTCTTTTGACCGGTCCGGACCATAAAATTAAAAAGGTGAAATTTCGCACCCGCGATATCGCACCACTGCACACTTTTCCTTCGGCTGTTGACTTGCCGGTCACAAAATCAGCGAGGCGCCCGAAGCGGGGCGTGGCCCGTTGGTTTTTGCGAATTTCGATATCATTTGTCTTGCTGGCAATACTGAGTCTCGGCGGACTTTATTTGCTTCTTTCAAACGGCATATCAAGCGATCAGATGTCACATAGG
>JANOYJ010000580.1:0-3421 GCA_031428815.1 Phyllobacterium sp. | reverse complement strand
TCTCGCAAGTTAACCCAGATGCTTTACCACATCTGTAACTCCCGCTTTTTGGTAAGTCAGAATCTGTGTATGCCACTTCGAACATCTGTTTGAAGGACGCAAAAATGGCCAATGCCGAAGCCGCGCTGCCCGTGATTCACGAGCGCGACCCGTATAAAAACTCCAAGAGCGTGGAGTTTGGATTCAGGGCGAAGCGGTTTGAGGAAATTCGCGCCATCATTCAAACAATTCTTGACGAAAAAGGTCATGTCGAAATTCTTGACCTCGGCGGTTCAGAAAAATACTGGCTGATCGGCAGTGACTTCATCCGCGCCAACAAGAACCGCTTGAAATTCACCATTATCAATCCCGAGGTTCAGGAATCGAGCGACACAACGCTGTTCAACTTCATGGTTGGTGACGCCTGTGATCCGAAACTTTTTGAAGGGCGCCGTTTTGATTTTGTCCATTCAAACTCGGTGATTGAACATGTTGGAAATGACGTTCAGATTCTAAGGTTTGCCAAAAATACACGTCGTCTCGGCGATCGCTATTATATGCAGACACCGGATTTTTGGTTTCCCTATGAGCCACATTTCCGCTTTCCCGGATTCCAATGGATGCCTTCAATCATGCGTACTTGGTTGATGACCAAGATGCGGCTTGGCTTTTTTGCACGCCAGAGCAATTGGAACGAAGCTAAGGGCCATGTGGATTCAATCCGGCTGCTAACAGCGGGTCAAGTCAAGCAGCTGTTTCCGGATGCGAAAATCAAGCATGAGCGGTTCTTCGGACTTTCCAAGTCGATCATGGCGGTTAAGAATTAGTCGCCATTTCGTTCCCTGAGCTCCATGTACAAAGCGGCGTGGTCCAAATCCGCGCCGCCCATATCTTCAACTAAATGCCGGAAGCGTTCGCGCATTTGGCTCGCTAGCGGCAGTTCCAACCCCAAACCATCGGCTACTGTCGCGACATTATTGAGATCCTTCAACTGAAACGATGAACGGCCGCCGGGAACGAAGTTTTGCTCCAATATCCGCTTGCCATGCAGGTCCAAGATTCGGCTATCCGCAAATCCGCCGCGCAAAGCATCACGCACAGCAGCCGGATTTGCCCCGCCCTTCTCCGCCAAATACAGTGCCTCGGACACCGCCCCGATGGTAATCGCCACAATGGTCTGATTGCACAATTTAGCCAATTGCCCGCTTCCAGCGGGTCCGACATAAGTAGCGCGGCCCATTGGTTCGAAAACATCGACAACACTCTGAAATGTATCAGATTTTCCGCCCACCATTATCGCCAGTGTTCCGGCTTCAGCGCCTGCCGTCCCGCCGGATACCGGTGCATCCAGATAGCCAACCCCGCGTGAAATAACCTCCCCTTCGTGCCGTCGCGCCGTCGTGGGGTCGATCGAGCTCATGTCGATAAACGCTGCGCCCGGCTTCGCTACTTCAACGGCCTTGCGAGCAAACAGCGCATCGTCCACAGCGGCACCGTCAAACAGCATGGTGATGATGATGTCGGCACCCGCAACCGCCCCGGCGACAGTCTCAAACACCTTTGCGCCGGAAGTCTCCAGCATCTTCGCCTTATCGGCGCTCCGGTTCCAGACATTGACCGGATAACCCCCGCCAAGCAATCTCCGCACCATCGGATTGCCCATCAAACCCGTGCCAAGAAATGCTATTGACTGTTTCGTTCCACTCATCGCGCCCTGCCATTTAATTCGAAACCACAATAGGCAAGGTCGCCTTTAGTGCAAGGGCATCTAGCCCTTCGTCCGCGCCCGCGAACGCCCGCCATCAATGGCCATGACCTGCCCGGTGATCCAGCTCCCCGCATCGGTGAGTAAGACTTCGGCAATCCCCGCCATGTCGTCGCCAATCCCGATACGCGGCAGAGCATGAAGGCTGGCAACAGCCTTGGTCAATGCCTCGTTACCGGTAATCGCCTTGGCAATACCGGTATCCGTGAGACTTGGCGCAATCGCATTGACGCGAATCTTGGGAGCAAGCTCCGCTGACAGCGCACGGGTCAGCCCTTCAATCGCGCCCTTGGCCATTGAGACCGATGCATGGGACGCAAAGCCCTGCCCCACCGCGATTGAAGAAAAAAGTAAAACGGATGCGGTGCCGTGAGACGCTTTCAAGGCAGGCAATGCCGCCTGAATCGATTTTGCAGCAGAAAGCGCATTCAATTTGAAATCATTGAGAAAATCTTCATCGGACAACCGCGCCAAGGGCTTCAGATTGATCGATCCAACCGCAAAAACGAGCCCGTCCAGGGTATCGCCTGCATCTGAAGTCGTTTGCTCAATAACGCCCGGCGCAAGCACATCGCCCACTGAATAGCCGCAGCCGAACTCGACCGACAACGCTTTCAACGTCCGGGCACTCCGCCCAGCCAAATGCACCCGATGTCCAGCGTGCACCAAACGCCGCGCAATGGCGCAACCGATGACACCCGAGCCGCCATAGATCAGATATTTTCCCATAGAACCCCCGTAAATCTTACATGGAAGAAGCTAGGTCACATTCTGAGATTTTCAGCACCCAAAAAATAAAAAACCGCCCGAAGGCGGTTTTTAAATTGGCGTTTAAAAAAAAATTACTCAGCATCAGCCTTCTTAGCCTTGGCTTTCGCCTTGGCCTTTGGCTTCTCCGCCTTCGGCGCATCGCCCTCTTCGTCATCCGCCATCAAGGCTTCCTTACTGACGACAACGTCAGTGACCTTCACCTGAGCCAAAAGCTGATCAACGACCTTCTCCTCGAAAATCGGCGCGCGTAGACCCGCTACTGCATCCGGATTGTTCTTGAAGAAATCATAGATCTGCTGTTCCTGACCGGGATAGCGACGCACTTGGTCATAAAGCGCGCGCTGCAATTCCTGCTCGGACACTTCAACGCCGGCCTTCTGGCCAATTTCGGAAAGAACCAGTCCAAGGCGAACGCGGCGCTCGGCGAGCTTGCGGTAATCTTCCTTGGCGGCTTCTTCTGTCGTCTCTTCGTCAGCGAAGGTGCGACCGGCTTGTTCGAGCTCGCGGGTGATCTGGGTCCAAATGTTGTTGAACTCAGCATCAATCAGCTTGGACGGAGACTCAAATTTGTATGCACCGTCCAGCGCATCCAAAAGCTGGCGTTTGACCTTCTGACGTGTCTGAACGCCATACTGGCTCTCAATCTGCTCACGGATCACCACACGCAATCGCTCAGCGGATTCAATGCCAAGCTTCTTAGCCAATTCATCATCGATCACAAGGTCGTCGGCCGGTGCGAAGCGGAACATCGGCGTGTTGCGGCGCTCGTTCTGGCGCGCGGCGATGAAGACCTCGGCGTTGAGCTTGCGGGCGATCAGCGTGGCGGTGAGGTTCTCGGTGTCGCTCGGCCCCGAGATCACGACGCCGCTGGCGCTGCCGATGTCGGCCAGGCGCCAGGCCGAAGGG
>JANOYJ010000579.1:0-1813 GCA_031428815.1 Phyllobacterium sp. | reverse complement strand
GGTCGTGGCATTACCGCACTGGGTGGTCGTCCACATGCGGAAACTCAGGCACTGAGCGAGGCAGGCGAGGGCGCGCGCGGTGCAACGGCCTACGTGACGCTCGAACCTTGCGCCCATCATGGCCGTACCCCGCCCTGTGCTGTGGCTCTGGTGACCGCTGGTATAAGCCGCGTCGTCATTGCCGCCAGCGATCCCGACCTGCGCGTGTCAGGAAAGGGTGCGGGCATTCTGCGGGCGGCGGGGATTGAAGTGGTTGAAGGTGTTTTGGCCGCGAAGGCTTTCGATGGTCTCTCGCCCTACCTGACGCGATCCATGAAGAAACGCCCGGAAGTGACTCTGAAATTGGCCATTTCCCCCGATGGAATGATCGGGAAATCCGGCGCGGGGCAGGTGGCGATTACCGGTGCGATATCGCGCTCCATGGTACATCTGATGCGGGCGGAAAGCGATGCGATCCTGATCGGCGTCGAGACCGCCTTGAATGATGATCCCGAACTCACCTGCCGCCTGCCGGGTTTAGAGCAGCGCTCACCTATCCGCATCGTGCTGGATGGAGCCGTACGGTTGCCGCTGTCGGGCAAACTTGTACAATCAGCCAAAGAAACGCCGGTCTGGATCGCCGTGCTGCCCGATGCGGATGAAGGGCGAAAACAGGCGCTGGTTCGTTCCGGGTGCCGCTTGATCGCCTGCGAAAACCACAATGGCCGTATTGCACTGCCCGAGCTTCTCGAAGACCTCGCCGCACAAGGCATTGCCTCGGTGCTGGTCGAGGGCGGCGAAAGGGTGGCTCAGAGTTTCCTCACCGAAAACCTTGTTGACCGACTTGCGTTGTTTTCCTCGCCACTCGAAATCGGCCAAGGCGGCGTTGCCGCGCCGGTGACAGAGCGTTCCATACCTTCCGGTTTCGCGCGCCTTCGATCAGCTCTATATGGCACAGACACATTTTCAGAATTCACGAGACCATAAATGTTCACCGGCATCGTTTCAGACATTGGCACCATCAAGCAGGTCAAACCCTTGGCGGAGGGCTTTCGCTTTCGCATTGAGACAAATTACGATCCCGAAGGCATCCAAATCGGCGCGTCGATCTCCTGTTCCGGCGTCTGCCTTACCGTTGTTGAACTCCCGGATACCGGTTCCAATTCGCGGTGGTTTGACGTCGAAGCATGGGAGGAGGCGCTGCGCCTCACCACGGCATCCAGCTGGGCTGCGGGCACGCGTATCAACCTCGAACGCGCGCTGAAAATGGGCGACGAACTGGGGGGGCATTTGGTGTCCGGTCATGTCGATGGCAAAGCCGAGATTATCGCGGTGAAGGACGAAGGCGAGGCAAGGCGCTTTACCCTTCGTGCGCCGAAAGATTTGGCAAAATTTGTCGCCCCCAAAGGCTCGGTCGCGCTCGATGGGACATCGCTGACGGTCAATGCAGTCGACCATGACACTTTCGACGTCCTCATTATACGCCACACTCTGCACGTCACCACTTGGGGCACGTCAGAACAGGGCAATTTCGTCAATTTCGAAGTTGATACCATGGCACGGTACGCCGCACGGCTTGCGGAAGCTGCCAAAGAAGCCTAATCCCGCCCAAACAGCATTCCTAATATTGCCTCGCCAGTTTCTCCGGTGACGCAGGAGAATTTTATGGCCAAGATTAAGAAGAGCAACCCGCATTTTCTCATTGTCGAAGCGCGTTTTTACGATGATTTCGCAGATGCCATGCTGGATGGGGCAAAGTCAGCGCTGGACGAGGCCAAGGCAACCTACGACGTCGTCACCGTCCCCGGCGCATTGGAAATCCCCGGTGCCATCA
>JANOYJ010000578.1:0-3347 GCA_031428815.1 Phyllobacterium sp. | reverse complement strand
GCGGCACTTTAATCTCCAGCACCATGATCGTGATGATAATGGCGATCACTCCATCAGAAAAAGCCTCAATCCGCCCCTTGCCCATGACGTCCGCCCATAGGTTAACTAACGAGTGATCACATAGAAAGTGTCGGTTGTATGCGCAAACGCGTCACTCACTTGCATTCAAACTTGGACAGTGTCCATTCACCGACTTTCGAGGAAATATCCGTGACCGTCCAGCCGTCTGCCTGCTTGGTCAGCGACCAGTCAATGGAGCGAGCTTCCCCGAATATCTCGAATGCCGCCGTCACCAATGCGGTTTCGCCATCGATTTTTTCATCGAGTTGCAACGTATCCTTCAGCTCTTTCTCATCCCAGTCCTGCGCATCCAAGACCGGCGAGAAATCGATGCAGGGTTCTTCATTGCTTGCAGCATTCGCCTTCAAAACCGAGAGCATTGGTTCGCTGATGCGCGGATTGTCCGCCTCCAACGCCTTATCGGGATTATCATAAAACGTGCGCACAACATCAGAGGCCTCCCCCGCCAAAACGGGGAAGGTCAAAACTGACAGGGCAAAACACAGAAACAGGCGGTTCATTCGAACGCTTTCTTGTTTGAAGCCGAATTTATTTCTTGCCTTTCGGCGCATTTGAATCCGTCGCAGACTTCATCTGCGTCGTGAACGAGGATGTGCCGCCCGCAGCAGGTTTGTCCTTGTCCTTTTTCGGCTTGCGCACTTCCTTATTGGTTTTTGCTTGACCCTTAGCCATGACATGTCTCCTTGCGGTTCAGTTATCGTGGTCATCACACTCGCTGATTTTGGCTTTTTTTCAAGCGCCGTTGTGCATTGCCATCAAACACTTCACTTGTTTTCCAAAAAAGTTGCCAATGAAACCTTTGCTGATCCCGGCTTCAGAGGTTTTTGTTGTGATTCATGCGGTGCCCAACCGGACATCGACACAAAATTAAAACTCGCCCGTACGCGCCCATCGGCATCGCTGAAATTCTCCGAGTAAATCTGCGCCAGACGTTGAAAAAACCGCCGCCCCAAGGGTCGTCGCGACCGGTCATGGAGCGCATTCTGCCCGCCCATACCGCGCAGATCACGCATCAAGCCAAATACGCTGTCATAGCGGACAAGCACCGTCTCGGTATCCGTCACCGGCAGCGCATAGCCCGTCCTTTGCAATAAAGCACCGGCCGCCCGCACTTCGATAAATGGCAAAACCCGCGGGCTCACCCCGCCATAAAGTTCGCTCTCGGCCTGCGTCAACGCAAACCGCAACTCCTTCAGCGTGTCACCGCCCAGCATCACCGCCAGCATCAATCCATCGGGTTTGAGGGCCCGCTTCATCTGGATCAAAGCACCGGGCGCATCGTTCACTTCCTGCAGGGTCAGGAGCGACATCACCAAATCTAAACTCTGCGGCTGTAGCGGAAGCACGTCGCTGGACGCGATAATTGCCAACTCGCCGACCTTACCGTCATCTTTTAGAGCGTCAAAACCACCCCCAACAACAGGTGCAACCAGCGCTGCTTTCGGAAACTTCCGGTCAACAGTGGAAATCCGCTCCGCCATATCCGCTACAGCATGCGCCAGAAGAAATTCCTCGCCGCCCTTGGCCTTCGCCAAAGCACGTCGCCGGAAGTTCGCGATGAGGTCGGGATCAAGAATATTCTGAACAGACAAGCGATTCGACTTTCATTGCCAATGAACGGCTTTCCGTGGCTATATAGCGTTCAAAGTCCAAATCCGCCACCGGAACACGCCATGGGGTTCTTCGATAAATCCGGTCACTATCTCGGCAAAGCGCTGCGCAACACCCTGTTCCCGCCGCATTGTTTCGGTTGTCTTGAGCTCGTCGCCGATCCCGGCGCGATGTGCGGTCCGTGCTGGTCAAAAATCCGATTCATTGAGCGACCTTATTGTGAGGTTTTGGGTACGCCCTTCCAACATGATCCCGGTGAAGGTCTCCTCTCCGCCGACGCCCTAGCCAACCCGCCGCCTTTTCGCCGCGCCCGCGCCGCTGTCGGTTTTTCCGGTGTGCCGCGCCGCATGGTGCAATCGTTGAAGTATCACGACCATCCCGAGCTTGCCCGCTGGATGGCCGCTTGGATGGTCCGCGCCGGTCGGCAAATTTTGACTGAGGCAGATGTGATCCTGCCCGTCCCTCTTCATCCGCGTCGCTTCCTCACCCGCCGTTTCAATCAGTCCGCAGAACTTGCCCGTCACATCGCCAAACAGGCGAATAGACCATTCGATCCGGCAGTGCTCCTGCGCGTAAAAATTACCAAGCAACAAGTCGGCCTCGGTGCAAATGAGCGGCAAGACAATGTGCGCGGCGCATTCAAAGTGCCCGAGGAAGCGCGCATAAAAGTGGCGGGTAAAAGCATTGTTTTGGTCGATGATGTTTACACGACCGGTGCCACTGTGATGGCCGCCACAAAGGCCCTCAAACGCGCAGGCGCGGCGCATGTTGATGTATTAACTTTCGCCCGCGTTATCGCAGGGGACTTCTCGGCGGCCGAACTTGAGACTATATGAGGGGCATATCAGGAGTTCGTCTATGGTTCCCGTAACAATCTACACCCGCGATGGCTGCGGCTATTGTGACCGCGCAAGGGGTCTGTTGACCCGCAAGCAGGTCGCGTTCGAGGAAATCAATGCAGGCTATTCGCCTGATTTGAAAAGCGAAATGGTCAAAAAGTCCGGCCGCTCCACATTTCCGCAGATATTCGTCGGCGATATTCATGTCGGCGGCTGCGATGACATCCACGCGCTCGAAAGTAACGGTCGCCTCGATTCGCTGCTGGCCACCGGAAAGTTGAACTGATGCCGAAGATTAAAGTCGCCGCGATCCAGATGTGCTCCGGTGTCGAACCGGCAGCAAATATCGTCGTGCTGCGCGACCTCGTGCACCAAGCCGCTGCGACTGGTGCGACCTATGTGCAAACGCCGGAAATGACCGGCATGATCGAGCGCGACCGCACGGCCTTGTTCTCACGGCTGAAATCCGAGCAGGCAGATCCGGTCGTAGCCGCCGCCCGCGAATTGGCCTTGGCGCATAATATTCACCTCCATATCGGTTCCACGGCTATCCTCCTGCCTGATGGAAAAGTCGCCAACCGCGCGTTTCTTTTCGCCCCAAACGGCGATCTCGTCACCACCTATGACAAAATCCACATGTTCGATGTTGATCTCGACAAGGGCGAAAGCTGGCGCGAATCCTCGACCTATACGCCGGGCACCCGCGCAGTCGTCGCCGATTTGCCCTTCGGCAAGCTCGGCTTTGCGATCTGCTATGATGTGCGTTTCCCGCAGCTTTTCCGTACCGAAGCCAATGAGGGCGCTGACATCCTGACC
>JANOYJ010000577.1:0-2453 GCA_031428815.1 Phyllobacterium sp. | reverse complement strand
CGTTCGAGGCGCAGCTTCGCGCCACAAATCCCCTGGCGGAAAAGCCGGCGGATCAGTCTTTCATGGTCATGCTGGGCGAGGAGCCGGGGTATCGCTGGACGATCAATGGCCGAGCCCACGGAGAGCATCAGCCCTTCGATGTGCGCCAAGGCGAGCGGGTGGAGATGACCTTTATGAATCCGACTACGATGATGCATCCCATGCATTTACATGGACATCATTTTCAGATTGTCGCCATTGGCGGACAACGGATTCGAGGCGCAATGCGCGACACCGTCATCGTCCCCGCCCATAACCCGGTCACGATCGCCTTCGACGCCAACCAAAAAGGCGAGTGGTTCCTGCATTGCCATCACCTCTATCACATGGCGGGCGGAATGATGACGGAAGTGCGCATCAGTTGAACACGGAGCGGCACTGGCTGGGTGCGCTGAGGATCTATCTCGGTTTCACTATCGCTTTGCATTTAATCTGGGAAGTCGCACAGCTGCCGCTCTACACAATTTGGACTACGGGATCGCGGAAGGAGATCGCCTTCGCTGTGTTTCATTGCACCGTTGGCGATCTGATGATCGCCACGCTGTCGCTTGTCGCGGCTCTCGTCTGTTTCGGCGGTCCGGCGTGGCCGCGCGAGCGGTTCATGCCGGTCATGGTGGTCACACTCGCGACCGGCATCGGCTACACCCTCTACAGCGAATGGCTGAACACCGCCGTCCGCAAGACTTGGGCCTATTCGGAGCTCATGCCGAAGCTCCCGCCGCTCGGCACCGGACTGGCTCCGCTGCTGCAATGGGTCGTCGTGCCAATGGTAGTTTTCGCGTTGTTGTGGCATTGGCTCAGGCGGTCACAATTATGACCGCCACGGACAGTGAACTTGAGCAGCTACAGCGCGAATCCTTTGCGTATTTCATTCACGAAGCCAATCCCGCAAACGGGCTGATCATTGACAAGACTGCGCCAGACTGGCCCGCCAGCATCGCCGCCACAGGGCTGGCGCTCGCCGCCTATCCGGTTGGAGTCGAACGCGGATTCTGGACGCGCAGCGCCGCCGTGGAGCGCACGTTGACGACATTGCGCTTTTTCTGGAACAGCCCACAGGGGACGGAGCCGGACGCCACGGGCTATAAGGGATTCTACTATCACTTCCTCGACATGCAAACCGGGCGGCGCGCGTGGGGCTGCGAGCTGTCGACAATCGACAGTGCGTTCCTGCTGGCTGGCGCTTTGGCGGCCCGGGTTTATTTTGATGAGGAGAGCGCTGACGAGGAGGAAATCCGCGCGCTCGCCGATGCGCTCTATCACCGCGCCGATTGGACCTGGGCGCAAAACGGCAAGGCCACGGTCACGCACGGCTGGCGACCCGAAAGCGGGTTCATCGGTTACCGGTGGGAAGGCTATGACGAAGCCATGCTGCTCTATGTTCTGGGCCTCGCCTCGCCCACTCATCCGCTGCCGCAAGAGAGTTACGAGGCGTGGCTGTCCACCTATCGGTGGGAAAGCTGCTACGGCTACGAATATCTCTATGCGGGGCCGCTGTTTACGCACCAGCTCTCGCACGTCTGGATCGATTTTCGCGGCATCCAGGACGCGTTCATGCGCGGCAAGGGCATCGACTACTTCGAGAACAGTCGGCGTGCCACCTATGTGCAGCAGCGCTACGCCTGCGAGAATCCGCGCAAGTTCGCAGGCTACGGCGAGCGTTGCTGGGGTATCACGGCCAGCGAAGGGCCGGGGCCCGAAACGCGCAAGCTTGAGGGCGTCGAACGCAGTTTTTTCGATTACCTCGGACGCGGCGTTCCCTATGGACCCGATGACGGCACGCTGGCGCCGTGGGCCGTCGTCGCTTCCTTGCCCTTCGCCCCGGAGATTGTTCTGCCGGCAATCGGCTACTGCATTCATCAAGCCAATTTGAAAGACTTGAGTGCCTATGGCTTCAAGGCTGCGTTCAATCCGACGCATCCGGGCGATCCCGGAAATCCTTTTGGCTGGTGGGTGTCTCCATGGCACTTCGGGCTCAATATTGGTCCTACCTTACTTATGATCGAAAATCACAGAAGCGGCCACTTGTGGCGTCTGATGCGCGATTGTCCCTATATCCAGTCCGGGCTGCGCCGGGCGGGATTCACCGGAGGATGGCTGGCTGACGAAACGACAGGAGGTGGAACATGAAAACACAAAGAACAGCGTCAGCGGCACTGGCTTTAGGAGGCGTAATTTTGATGGGCATGGGGCTCTATTTCGGTTTTCTACGGCCGCCGCTGCTCCCGGAGGACTTGAGATACATGGGCACATCTATGGTGGAAATTCAATCCGCGTTGCCCGGGTTGGGCCCATGGCTTGCGCGCGTTTTTGGCGTGCTCGGCGGCTACATGTTCGCCGCCGGTTTGCTCACGATCTATGTCGCGGCAGCGGGATTCAAGACCGGCCGACTTGGTGTTGCCGCCGTTGTTCTG
>JANOYJ010000576.1:0-2575 GCA_031428815.1 Phyllobacterium sp. | reverse complement strand
GTCGGTCAGGACCCAGACATGCGGATGCGCGACTAGGACGTCCGTGATGGCCTTCAGCTCGTCATAGTTATAGGCCGCGCCGGAGGGGTTGGACGGCGAGTTGAGCATGACCCATTTGGTTTTTGGCGTGATGGCGCGGTCCAGATCGGCGGCGCGCAGCTTGAAATTGTTTTCAAGCGTCGTTGGCACGAAAACAGACGTGCCGCCGTTCAGCGCCACCATTTCAGGATAGGAGACCCAATAGGGCGTCGGGATGACGACTTCATCGCCGGGGTTCAAAGTGGCGAGCAGGGCGTTATACAGCACCTGCTTGCCGCCGGTGCCGACAATGGTTTGGCTCGGCTTATAATCGAGGCCGTTTTCGCGTTTGAACTTGGCCGCGATCGCTTCGCGCAAGGGCTGAATGCCGGAAACGGGCGGGTATTTGGTTTCGCCGCGGCGAATGGCGGCAATGGCGGCTTCCTTGATGTTGTCGGGCGTATCAAAATCCGGCTCACCAACCGAAAGCGAGATGATGTCTTTGCCGGCCGCTTTCAGTTCGCGGGCTTTTTGCGTGATGACAATGGTGGCGGAAGGTTTGACGCGGCTGAGGACATCGGCAAGAAAGGCCATAGGATTTGCTCCAAAAGTTTGCGGGTTGGCTATGGCAAAGGCGGGGGGCGGGCGCAAGGGTTTGGTTTGAATTATCTGAATTGCTAAGGTTCTGCGCGAGGCGCCCCCACCCCCCTCAAGGGCCCTCAAGGGGGAGGGGAAGAGCGCGTCCCCCTCCCACTCGAGGGGAGGGGCTAGGGGTGGGGGCGTCTCGCGCTGACATTTGAATACTGAATAGATCACATTCCCAAATTTCATTGGAACTCGCCGTGTTCAACGGCAAAGTGCGGTGAATTTTGGAGACCTCATAATGCTGACGCTGTATTCGATGCCGAGTTCGGGCAATAGCTATAAGGTGCGGCTTTTGCTGGCGCTGCTCAAGATTCCGTTTCGCACTGTTGATATCGAATATGATGGCGGCAAGGAGCTGACCAAGACCGCTGAGTTTAGGGCCAAAAACCCGCATGGCCGGGTGCCGCTGGTCGAGCTTGAGGACGGGCGGCTTTTATCGGAGTCCAACGCCATCCTTTTGTATTTCGGCGAGGGAACGCGCTTTGTACCTGAGGAGAAATTCGCGCGGGCAAAAATCCATCAATGGATGTTCTGGGAACAGAATTCACACGAGGGGACGATTGCGGTCCGGTCGGCGATTTTGAAGTATCCGCACCGGGCGCTTCAGCGGACGCCGGAGATTTTGGAGCCGCTGTTGGAGAGCGGGATGCATTGTCTCGGCGTCATGGAAGCGCAGTTGAAGCAGACACCTTACTTGGCGGGGGACAGCTATAGCGTCGCGGATATTTGCCTCTACGGCTACACGCATTCTGCCAGTGTTGGCGGGTTTGACCTCGCTCAATTTCCGGCGGTCAGTTCGTGGCTCGCGCGTGTTGCAAGCGAGGCGGGGCATGTGCCGCTTGAATGGTCGCCCAGAGCAAAGTGACGTTTCAAGGAACCGTCACCTTGATCTGGTTTCTTGCTTTGTCGCATTGTCCTTGGCTTTTGATGTTTCCATCAAATGCGGAAATGCTCTCAATAAAAACGGCGGGAATAGATCCCGCCATTTTTGTGGATAGATATGTGGATTAAGCGGCGGATAGATTGCCGGCGGATGACTTGCCGGTGCGCTTGTCTTCCAAGATTTCGTAGTTCACTTTTTGACCTTCATTGAGCTGTCCCATGCCGGAACGCTCGACTGCCGAGATGTGAACAAACACATCCGCGCCGCCTGCATCCGGTTGAATGAAGCCAAAGCCTTTTTGACCGTTGAACCATTTCACGGTGCCTGTTGCCATTTTCAGTAGTCCCTCTTGCCAGTTGACGGGCCAAAATCGTCAAGCGATTCCAGCGGCTTAATCGAGATTTCAGGGAAGCGTCAGCATGCGAGAGAACTCGGGGCAGGTCGTTCGGTCTTCAATATCGATGGGTCAATCTAGCGGAAATGCGGCGAGGCGGCAAGATGGAGAGAGGGGCGGCGTGCATTCAAACATAATCCTGCAACGGCCGCACCTCAAAACTCCCGGCTTTTAACGCGGCAATTGCCTCGACGGCGGCCAAAGCCCCGGAGAGCGTGGTGGAATACGGAACCTTCTGCATCAGTGTCGCGCGGCGCAGAGATTTCGAGTCACTCTCGGCTTTGGCTCCGTCCGTTGTATTGAAGACGAGTTGGACCTGACGGTTGCGGATGGCGTCTTCGATATGGGGGCGGCCTTCTAAAACCTTGTTGATTTTTTCAGCTAAGATACCGTTTTCCTTGAGAAAATTGGCGGTGCCGGTGGTGGCTAAAATCTTGAAACCGAGCTTCGACATCTTATCGATGGCGGGCAGAATGCGGGGTTTATCTGAGTCTTTGACCGAGACAAACAGCGTACCGGAGCGCGGTAAATCCACGCCTGCGCCAAGTTGCGCCTTGGCGTAGGCCATGGCGAAATTGCGGTCGAGGCCCATGACTTCGCCGGTGGAGCGCATTTCGGGTCCGAGCAGGATATCG
>JANOYJ010000575.1:0-2810 GCA_031428815.1 Phyllobacterium sp. | reverse complement strand
AAACGGTGCCATGCTCGCCCGCATGGAAAGTGACGGCCTCATGCATGTCACCATTTCGGTGCGCGTCAACAAGGACATGGTCCGCGTCATCGGCATGAGCCTGACCCGCATCGGCGACGTCGACGTCGACGTCGACAAAATAGCCACCGGCTCCGTTTCAGCGAACTGATCTATCCACAAAACTATCCCCGTCAAAAACGGGTTCTTTTACCGTTGATCGCTTTCAAAGTGGACAAACCAGTTTTGTCGATTTCTTTCGCATGTTCTCCAATTGACCGACCGCCCAAAACCAAGTCAGGTGCAATCTCAGCAAGCGGCACCAAGACGAAAGCACGTTCGGCTATTCGCGGATGCGGCACGGTCAGCCCCTCCTCCGAAATCGCCCGATTTCCAAAAAACAAAATATCGATGTCAATGCTGCGCGGTCCCCAGCGTTCCAGCCTCACCCGTTTCAGCGCCTTCTCAGAGGTCAAACAAAGCGCCAGAAATTCGTGCGGCTCAAGCCGTGTCGAAACCCGCGCGCAGGCATTGATAAAATCAGGCTGATCCAATTTGCCCCAAGGCGGTGTGCGCCAATATGACGAGACCTCTTCGACACGGCAATCCGGGTCCGCATCAATCAGGTCCAATGCCGCAAGCATATTCTGTTGCGGATCGCCGAGATTACCGCCAAGGCCGATCAGGACACTCTCATACGGGCGGTTGGACAACGATCACCTCGACATAGTCCAAGACGCCCGGCACCGGCGCATTCGGTTTGCGCACCGTGATTTCAGCGCGAACAATCTGCGGAAACGTCCGGCGCAAAACTTCCGCGACTTCCAGCGCCAGCGATTCAATCAAATATCGACGCTCGCCGGTGATGATTTTCTCAATCACCTGAAACGCCTTGCCATAATCGACCGTCGCGCCGATCTCGTCTTTTGCCAATGCATCGCCCGGTGCTACCGTCAGCACCGCATCGACGTAAAATCGCTGACCGAGAACTTCTTCTTCATGCATAACACCATGTCGGGCGAAAAAGGCGCAGTTCATCATTCGGATTGTGTAGGTCACAGTATCAGCCCCTCACCGGACGACCGGTCAATATCTTCTTCGAATGCAGCATAGCATCTGCCATCAACAACGCATCCTTGTTGATTGCGACATTATGAACGCGAAAAATGTCGGCACCGGCTTGGCGCAACAGAACCGAACTCGCCGCTGTCGCCACATCGCGATCATCGGCCTCCCGACCTGTAACCGCCCCGAGAAAGCGCTTGCGCGATGTCCCAGCCAACAGAGGGAAACCCAAATCGCAAAGTTCACGAAACCGCGCCATCAGCTCGAGATTTTCGTCCGTGTCCTTGGCAAAACCAAATCCCGCATCAAGCACAATGCAGGCGTCGCGAATGCCGGCACTGGCGGCGATTTCCAGTGAATTGCGCAGAAAGAAATATTGATCCTCGATCACGTCCGGCAATTTCTCGCGATCCCGCCCGGTATGCATAATACAAATGCCGCTTCCGCTATCCGCCACAACTTTCGTCATGCCGGCATCCTTTTGCAGCCCCGTTACATCATTGACGATATGCGCACCCTCTTTCACCGCGAGAAGCGCAGTCTCGGCGCGATAGGTATCCACTGAGATCAACACATCGGTTTCGGCCACCAGCGCTTCAATAATCGGCAGCACCCGCGCCTGCTCGGTTTTGGCATCGACCGGTAGCGCCTCCGGGCGCGTGGATTCGCCGCCGACATCGATAATCACAGCGCCTTGCTCTTGCATCAACTTGGCATGGGCAATAGCGGCGTCGGCGACATTAAACCGGCCGCCGTCAGAGAACGAATCCGGCGTCACATTCAAGACACCCATCAAAACCGACGAGACGCCGAGTTGTAATGTGCGACCGTGGCCGACTTGCCAGAGTGTGATCATAAATCCACCAATATCAATTTTGCCGCTTTTCGCCGTCGCTCATGCTAACGTCAACCGCAATTCGCCACAATTGCCATAGAGGGTCGACTACTTGGTACATTGCAACCGTCGGCGCGGGGTTTCTAATGATCGGTCGTCTAGGGCTTTTGATCTGCATTGTCGCAGTCGCTGTCATTCCGTCCAATGCAGCGGATATTTCAAAAAAGTATAACTATTTCAGTGTTTACGGCAAAACTGCGGAGGACCTTGACCGCGAAATCGCCAAACGTGGTCCGAAACTCAAATTGACTGGCACACGCCATCCCGGTGCGACCAGTATGGAATTCGGCATCAAGACCAAATTCGCCTTCGACGGCAAATATTGCCGTGTCAGCAATGCGTATATTTCGTTGAACTTGAAGCTCACATTGCCAAGCTGGAAGAACCGCACGACCGCTGATCAGGACATGGCGATCATGTGGGACACTTTGTCCTCCGACATCAAGCGCCACGAAGAGCGCCACGCGATCATTGCCCGCAACCATGCGATCGAGCTTGAAAACAGCCTTGAAAGCCTTTCGCGCAACAAGGACTGCAAGGTATTACAAGCCAAAGCTGAAAAGACCGCCGACAAAATCCTTGCCGCCCATGCCAAGGCACAAGCCGACTTTGATAGGGTGGAATCAATCAATTTTGAAGCTCGTATGACACGCCTGCTGGGATATAGGATCGAACGGGCCGCGACGAATTAAGCGTAATACCTAGTTTTCCGCGAGAGCTTTAATGCGAGCTAGACCCTTTTCGAAATCCGGCCCGACCATTTTTTCCATATCAAAGAAAATATGCATGACGCGCTGGATCAGGCTGAGAGGTCCGTGCATTGCCCAAGTAAGGCGCGTCTGATCGCCGGAAG
>JANOYJ010000574.1:0-9058 GCA_031428815.1 Phyllobacterium sp. | reverse complement strand
CGTGGAGCGACGAGCTGAAGGCTAACGAAGGTACGTTTGATTACGTGATTGCCGCTGACGTCTTAGAGCATGTCTATGATCCATGGACTGTATTAGGTGGAATGAAATCGTTGCTCAATGATACAGGATCAATTATTCTGTCTTTACCACATGTCGGCCACGCTGCCGTCGCGGCCTGTTTAGTCGATGAGGATTTTGACTACCGGCCTTGGGGACTTTTGGACAAAACGCATATTCGGTTTTTTGGCATAAAAAACGTGCAGGGCCTTTATGAGTCGCAGGGATTAGCGATCGAGAAAGCGGAGTTCGTGGTTCGGACACCCGAAATGACCGAATTCGTTCAACGTTGGCTCCGTCTGCCCAAAGACGTCCGCGCTGCTTTGGAGCGGAACAGGTTTGCTCATGTGTTTCAAGTCGTTAGCCGCGCGGTCCCAAAAGAGCGGGCAAGGAACGATGTGCAATTGATGGATCAAGAGGTGCCACCACCGGATCGCATCGCGTCGGCCTATTGGCGCTCTGCGATGGCCTCCATTAAGCCAACGCCAGGCGGCGACATCCGCTCCACCATGACAACCAATTCTAACGGCATGGCAAAGTCAGCGAGGCCGACACTCATCCGCTCAATTGCGCACAAATTGGGTTTCTAATTATGTTGCCGAATCAAAACCTGGCGAACAAAGGGGGTGACACGGTCAAGCTGATAGCGTTCTATTTGACGCAATTTCATCCCATACCGGAGAATGACTTATGGTGGGGTAAGGGTTTTACAGAGTGGACTAATGTAACAAAATCGACCCCGCTCTTCTATGGCCACTATCAGCCCCATCTGCCTGCCGATCTTGGTTTCTATGATCTCCGCTTACGCGAAGTTCGGCACCAGCAGATAAAATTAGCGAAATCATACGGGATCGATGGATTTTGTTACCACTATTATTGGTTTTCAGGCCAAAGGCTTCTTGAAAAACCGCTGGAAGATATGCTCATCGACGAGCAGAGCGACATGCCGTTTTGCCTGTGTTGGGCGAATGAAAATTGGAGCCGACGCTGGGATGCCGCCGAATCCGAAGTGTTAATGGCGCAAAAATATCTTCCCGATGATGACTTGGATTTTATCAAAAGCCTTATCCCTTATTTCCAAGACCCTCGGTATATTCGTCTCGCTGGGGCACCGTTTCTCATAGTCTATCGTCCTCAACACCTCCCGGATGCTGCGAAATCTCTAAGTGTCTGGAGAAATTACTGCAAGGAAGTGGGCATCCCTAACATTCACATTGCCTGTGCCTACACTCATGGAAATTGGGATCATGCAGCGTTTGGCTTTGATTCCGGTGTCGAGTTCCCACCCCACAATCTCAAGATCCAAAGCCTCGCGCCCGAGCTTGCTTTTTTTGCACCCTATCAGGGCTACTGTCCTGACTTCAAAGACATTGCCAATCTCTACTTGGAGCGCCAATACTCGCTAAAAAACAATGGATTCCGGACCGTATTCCCCTCTTGGGATAATTCCGCCAGACGCGGCGTACGCGGCACCGTCGTTATGAACGGCACACCGGAAAATTACGAATATTGGCTTTCAGAGGCAATCAAAAAAACCAAACAAGAATTTCCAAACCAAGAACGGTTGGTCTTTATCAACGCTTGGAATGAATGGGCGGAAGGCTGTCATTTGGAACCGGACCGCAAATTCGGTCACCAATTTCTCGAAGCAACCGCACGGGCACGTATCGGCAGCAAACTAAGTGGTTGGTCAGATGTGGGCATTGCAAAAGACAACAAATTAGCGCTAGGAGCACCGCGTTCACAGATTTTCCTTGGACCGAAGAAAAAGAGTGTGGCCAGCCGTTTGTGGAAGAAATTCTGGGATAGGCTGCGTAACAAGCAGAGATAAGGTATTTGTTTGTGTCGGATCAAATTGCGGAATTACGCGAGAAGTATCTAAGATTGGTAGGCACGGCATTAGCTGGAACAATTTACGAAGATCCACCACTGGGAGTCTTCGGCGCAACTGAGTTTGACTCGCGCATTCGCGACGGTGGATGGGATTGGCCTTCTCGTGCCTTCACTATGGTTGGTACGAAGAGGTTGAAAAACGTTCGGGATTTAATGGTATCGGCCATTGAATTGAAAATACCGGGCGACTTCGTTGAAACAGGCGTCTGGAGGGGCGGTGCCAGTATTATGGCCCGTGCTGTGTTGGCTGCCTACAATGTCACTGATAGAAAAATCATCGCGTGCGACTCTTTTGAGGGGCTTCCACCGCCTGATGAGAAAAAGTTCCCTGCTGATGCCGGCTCGGTCTTTCATGAATACTCTGATCTAGCGATTGGCCTCGAAACGGTGAAAGCCAATTTCGCCAAATTTGATCTCCTAGATGACCAAGTAATTTTTCTAAAGGGCTGGTTTCGCGACACGATGCCATTGGTCCCAAGCAAGGAAATAGCGGTTCTGCGTCTTGACGGTGACATGTATGAATCGACTATCGACCCCTTGAATCACCTTTTCGACAGAGTTTCCGACGGTGGATGGGTCATTGTAGACGACTATAGTGTCGTGCCCGCAGCCAAAACGGCCGTGCATGATTTCTTGGACGCGCGGAAGATTTCGATCCAAATGACACCGATCGACGACGTCGGGGTGTTCTTTCGCAAAGGCTGACACGGCCTTGTCTTGATAAGCACTTCCGGACGAGCGACGGCGTCGTCCATCTACTTCCTCGAACGAAACCCGGCCAGCATGCCGAGATATTTTCCGCGTCGGGACGCTTTGAAAAGCACATGGGGTGACAAAAGCATCAAGCATGAAACCATGATTTCCCTCATACGAGAAAAGGGAAGCCTATGCTTTGAAGCCACATGGGCCATTGAGCGCGCCATGGCTTTGCCTTTGATGAAACCGGACCGATAGGTTTTTCCAGACGAATTTCCAGCTTGGTGCGTTAAGACGGCGTCATGGACATAGATGAGGTGGTGGCCCGCTTTGGTGAGGCGAACGCTCAAATCATCGTCTTCATGGTAGAGGAATATTGCTTCATCAAAGCCGCCAAGCTCAAGAAAGACATCGCGGTCGATGAAAATGCATGCGCCCGTAAGCACTGGGATGGGCGAATCTTTTTGCGGCAACGCACCCCTCCAATAATGCTGAGGGTCGACAAGCCTTGATCGTCGTCGAAAGCTTGCAGTCGATCCATTAAAGATGCGCGGGTTGAACGCCGCTTTCGGAAACCGCGCAGCCGCAGCAAGAAACGCGGTAACCAAGTCGGTATCCGCCTCGGCATCCGGATTGACAAACAGCAAAAACTGCCGCGTCGCGGCCCTTGCCCCTACATTGCAGGCGGTTCCAAAGCCAAGATTACTTTCGAGCCTGATGCATCGGGCGCCATGCTCCTCAGCAAGCGTAACGCTCCTATCGGCGCTCGCATTGTCAACAACGATGATTTCAACGTTTCTAGGAAGACTCGCCAAAAGCCGCCCCAAAACCCCCGCGCTGTTATGGCTGACAGAGATGATCGACACCGGAAGGTCATGATCTTGGTTGTTGCTCAAAACAGGAGTTGCCGTCATGTCAGCGCCTTCAACAGTCGTTTGACTGTCGGAGCGAGAGAGGTCTGAAAACCTGGAACCTCAAAGCCAAATACCGCTTTTAGCTTGAGTGAATTCAGCCGGGAGTTGATCGGACGTTCAGCCTTTGTAGGCCAATCTGACGTTTTGATGAATCTGACGTTCGCTGATGGACCCCCGTGGGCCTCGCTTATTTCCAATATCGCACGCGCGAAAACCGCCCAATTAGTTTCGTCTCGGCCCGCCGCATGAAAAACTCCGGACAGCGCCTCATTGCCTTTATCCTGGTAAAGACGTCGGGAAACAACAAATAATGCGTCGGCAACGTCCAAAGCATTGGTAGGGTTTCCAAACTGGTCGCTCACCACGGTCAATTCGCTGTTCTTTGTCGCGGCACTCAATATGGTGCGGACAAAATTCTTCCCGAAAGGGCTGTAGACCCATGCCGTACGCAAAATCGTATGGCGCGCGTTAGCAGCGATAACCGCTTTTTCGCCGCCCAACTTCGACGCGCCATAGACAGATTTTGGTCCGGTTATATCTGTTTCGGTAAGAGCTTTCGTGCCATCTCCGGGGAAAACAAAGTCGGTAGACACATGTATAATCGCGGCCCCTGCGTGGTCGGCTGCCGCTGAAATCAGCCCCGGCGCGGTCGCATTCACTGCAAACGCCTTTTCGGATTCAACCTCCGCAGAATCGACGGCAGTATAGGCAGCGGCGCTGATGACAACATCCGGTTTTGACGCCACGATGTATTCGGCCAAACCCATGGGCGCTTCAAGGTCATAGTCTGGTCGGCCCGCAAAGGTCAGGAGCAAGTCGGAGTGCAGCGTGGCCCGCTCCCGCAGCGCTATTGCCACTTGACCGCTTGTTCCTGTGACCAATATTTTCAATGGGCTGCACCTGTTTTGCCCAGCCTGTCACCGCGATAAGTTCCTTCGCCAATAGGGCGCCACCAGAGTTCGTTTTCCAAAAACCATCTTACAGTCTGGCGCAATCCATCGTCAAAAGTCATGGACGGAGACCAACCGAGTTCTGCTCTAATTTTTGATGCGTCAATCGCATAGCGCCGGTCATGGCCGGGCCGGTCGGTGACAAAGCTGATAAGCGCGCGACGCGTCGATCCTTCCGTGTTGGGAACATACTCGTCCAGCAAATCACAAATCTTCTGAACGACTTCAAGATTTGTGCGTTCAGAGTTTCCGCCGATCAAATAGGTCTCTCCCGGCCTCCCCTTGGACACAATTAATTCAAGTGCACGTGCATGATCCTCGACAAACAGCCAATCGCGAACATTGGCGCCGGTACCATAGACCGGCAATTTTTTTCCTTCCAAGGCATTCAATATCACAAGCGGAATAAGCTTTTCGGGAAAATGAAACGGACCATAATTGTTCGAACAATTAGAAATAATCGTAGGAAGACCATAAGTCTCATGCCAAGCGCGCACCAAATGATCTGACGCGGCCTTGGAAGCCGAATAGGGAGAGGATGGCGCATAAGGGGTAGTCTCGTTGAACAATGATGCGTCAAAAGGCAGGTCACCGAAAACCTCATCGGTCGAGACGTGGAGAAACCTGAAATTCGCCTTGCGCGATACCGCCAAGCCATTCCAATAACTCGTCACCGCGCCCAAAAGCTTACTGGTACCTAAGACATTGGTCTCAATGAAGACCGACGGCCCGTCAATCGAGCGATCAACGTGGCTTTCCGCAGCAAGGTGAATCACCGCGTCAATCTCATGCTTCTGCAAAAGCGAAGTGACCAATGGCACATCGGCGATGTCACCATGGACAAAATGATGGAGATGCGCACGGTCGCTGTCCCTTATCAGGTCAAGCGACGCCAAATTTGCAGCATACGTCAACTTGTCGAGATTGACGACCTCATGCCCGCTCTGCAGAACCAGTCGACGGCAAAGTGCCGACCCGATGAATCCAGCGCCGCCGGTGACCAGAATTCTCATCAAAAAGTTCCAAAATTAAATGTCGAAACATCCAAATCGCGAAGAAGCGGCGCTATTTTGTCTTTCGCTGATAGAACAGGTTCAACGCCATCCTTCAACGGCCAAGCGACACCAATATCAGGGTCATCAAATCGAATCGCGCCTTCAGCCTCTTTCGCATAAGGGGCTGACACCTTGTAAAGAAATTCTGTGTCGGGCTCCAAAGTCACAAATCCATGTGCGAACCCTTTGGGCACAAATAATTGGTTCCATTTTTTGGCACTGATCTCGACACCAACCCATTTTCCGAATGTCGAAGACCCCTCCCGGATATCAACAGCAACGTCAAATACGCTCCCCTTTGTGACCCTGACAAGTTTGTCTTGTGCAAAAGGAGCCAACTGAAAATGCAATCCGCGCAATGTTCCCGTGTCACCGGAAAGCGAATGATTGTCTTGCACAAAATCAACCTCAATCCCTACCTCGCGCAACTGCTCTCGATTATAGGTTTCGGAAAAAAAGCCGCGTTCATCGCCGAATCTATGAACTTCGAGCTCGATGACTTCAGGGATTTCCAAACGTCGTGCACTAAATTTCAAACCGAAGGCACTTTCTTGACGAGGCGCAGCAGATAGTCTGCGTACTCCGTTTTTCCAAGAAATTTGGCACGGTCAGCGAGGGCGTCATCACTTATGTAACCGAGTGCGTGGGCGATCTCTTCCGGACAAGCAATTTGAACACCCTGTCTCGTCTCTATGGTGCGCACATAAGAACTTGCATCGTGCAGGCTTTCATGCGTGCCCGTATCAAGCCAGGCAAAGCCCGCCGAGAAGCGCTCGACTCTCAGATCACCGCGTTCCAAATAGACCCTGTTTACGTCCGTAATCTCCAGCTCACCCCGCTTTGACGGTCGTATCGTTTTGGCTATATCAACGATTTCATCATCATAAAAATACAGACCTGTAACAGCCCAGTTTGACGTTGGTAAAACCGGTTTTTCCTCAATGGAAATAGCCTGCCCCGTCGACGGGTTAAACGACACGACGCCATAGTGCTGCGGTTCACGCACCTGATATGCAAAAACCGTGGCACCGCGTTCTATGGCCGCTGCACTGATGCACATTTCAGCAAGCGTCGGTCCGTGGAAAATATTATCGCCCAAAATCAGTGCTGCGGGCGAGCCAGCGAGAAACTCTTCACCGATTAAAAACGCTGCCGCCAGGCCGTTCGGTGTTGGCTGCACCGCATAGCTGATGCTGACGCCGAACTGCGAACCATCGCCCAAAAGTCGCTGGAATGCAGGAATATCATGCGGCGTCGAAATCACCAGAATGTCGCGGATACCGCTCATGAGAAGCACACAAAGCGGATAATAGATCATCGGCTTATCATAAACAGGGACGAGCTGCTTCGAAACACCCAACGTCACGGGATAAAGCCTGGAACCGGTGCCCCCAGCGAGAATAATGCCTTTACGCAGTTTTTTCTCCATTATTGTTTTCAAGCACAGATAGAATGCCATAAGATGCAACTACATTAGCATCTAATAATCGCGTTTGCAAAACGAGCACAAGTTCTAAACTTCATAACACTTCAATGCGTTCAGGGACAAATTTGGCATTGACGCGACTGATCGACACTTTAGTCCCGTTCCACGAAAAAGGGCCCCGCCATTTCCAGCGGGGCCGTATTTCTCGTCAATCTCAATCCTTCAGAAGCCTTGGCGCATCCTGCTGCTGTTGATTAATCTCAGGATTTCTCCTTTTGATAACCGGCACGTCCAGCTGTTCCGGACGCACGCAGACCGGGAAGATCCCCACCGTCCCGCGCGGGCAGACTTGCCGCACGGGTGGCGTGTCATCAACACGTGTCATGCATTCGCCTTGGATCAACACCTGACCGCGTGGGCAGCGCGGTGTCACATCTACCGAAACACAGCCGCGTTTGCCAAGCACTGTTCCACGAGGGCAAATGCAATTGCCGTTCTTGGTCCGTATTTGGCCCGGCAAGAGCTTGCATTCACGGTTCGGAATCTCGACCTTGAAGCAACCACGCTTTCCGAGGATCGTGCCTTTCGGGCAGATGCAACGGTTGTCAGCGGTCCGGATCTGGCCGGGCAAGAGCTTGCACAATTGCACGACTGGTCGTTTGCACGCGCCATCACGAAGCTCAGTTCCACGCGGGCAGATGCAATTGCCATTTTTGGTCCGGATCATCCCCGGCAACAAGGTGCATTGCTTGACCACGTCAGGACCTTGGCATCGTCCCTGCTTGAGTTCCTTCCCGCGCGGGCAAATACAATTGCCGTTTTGGGTGCGGATCATGCCGGGCAACAGGGTGCAAAGCTTTGGCTGCTCTACGTCTGTTGGTTCATCCGGCTCTTGTGGCTTGACAGGATCCCCGCCTGTGCAGCCACCGCGTGCCTTGTTGAAGGTTGTGCCTTCAGGGCAAACACAGCGTCCGTCAGCATTCATGACGAAACCTTCAGAGCACTGCTTTTCAGGCGTGTCTTTCACGAGCGTGAACGGATGGCAAGAGACCGCGCCGTTTTCACTCCGGTCGATTTGACCGAGAGCCGAATTACCGGCCGCACCAATGGTTACCCGCTCACCCGTCACACCGACACAATTGCGTCCTGCAATGCCATTAGGCGTCACATTGGCAAGCGCATCGCTGTCCGGAATGATGACCGTCACTACATGCGGTTGGTTTGCGCCCGCCGGAATGCTGATATTGGCCATGCAACCGAATGGCAGCGTGCTTGGTTCCGGCGCACAGCCGAAAGGCGGTGCGATGGATTGGATGGTAACACCTTCGAGACGTCCAATGCCCTCGAGTTCAATCGCATCACCAATCTGAACCGGTCCGGAGAAATCCGAATCGCCATTATTGGTAATGGTCACGGTGAACGAGCAAGGTTGACCCACTTTGCACTGCGCGTCGCCGGTCTTCTTCACAACGATGTCCGTGCCGCCCTTATCGCAGGCCTCGCCGAACGGGAAGACTTGATCGTCTCCCGGTGCCGGACCAAACGAACCACGGGCACAGTTTTCAAACCGGTCATTGCCACGCACTTGGACTGTGACGTCAAAGTAACGGCTGGTGCCCGGGGTCATGATCGCGCCGGGAATCTGGCACGACAAGTTGGCGGCTGGAACAGCAGTACATGTCCATTCCGCACCGTCTGGTGTAACGCTCGTAATGTTGGCCGCTGCGCCGCTACCGATAATGGTCGCTGCGTCATTGACACTGACCGGACCAACGGGTGCGGATGTGCCGACTGAGTTGACGGTAATGCGGCAAGCAACACCACCTCCCGCCACGCCCGGCTTGCAAACCTTCGTAATCCGCAATGCGGGCTTACCATCCGGCTGGCGCAACTTGGCAGTGGCGCAGGCCTTGTTGTTGGCAAGGTTTGTTTCTGTGGGGATCGGATTAACCGTCGCACAGTTCTCAACTTTGCCCTCTGGATAGTTCAGCGGCACAATCGCCTTGACCAAAATCGCGGTCGAGGCACCTGGCACCAAAACAACGCCCGGATGAACACACTGGAACT
>JANOYJ010000573.1:0-2524 GCA_031428815.1 Phyllobacterium sp. | reverse complement strand
GTTCTCGCTCCGCAGTTCCCGGTGGTCGTCGTCCGGCGGTCATCGTAGGCAGGAATTGCATCCGAGACCAACGGCGGCGTGACGTCCGACTCGAGGCTCGAACGAGCCGTTTCAGGGCACGCCATGAGTGCCTCTTGGCGCTACCCATTCGACAGCCGTCTTTTCAGAAGCGCCTAAAACGATACTTTCAAATCCAGCGCTGAAAACGGCGCCACGCCCGACATGAGCGCCCGCGCCTCGGCTTCGTCCTGTTTCATCTGACGCATAAGCGGCTCAAGTCCGTCGAATTTCAATTCCGGACGCAGGTAGCCGAAGAAGGACACCGCGCATGTTTCGCCGTATAGATCGCTCGCGAAATCAAAGACATAGGTTTCCAGAAGCGGTGCGCCATTGTCATCGACGGTGGGGCGGCGACCGAATGAGGCGACGCCATCGTGCAGCGTGCCGTCGGCTCGGCGCAGGCGCACGGCGTAGATGCCGTGGGCGAGGCGGTTTTCCGGGGCGAGGCGCATATTGGCCGTCGGATAACCGAGAGTACGACCGAGTTGTTTGCCTTGCTCGACCGGGGCTGCAACGAGATAGCGGTAGCCGGTGAGACCGGCGGCAGAGACGACATCGGCGTCGGCGAGGCAATCGCGAATGCGGCTGGAGGAGATGACCGAGCCGCCCTCGTCGCGGAAGGCATCAACCAATGTGACTCGGAACCCCTCGCGCTCGCCTGCCGCCATGAGAAAAGCCGGGCCGCCCTGGCGGTTTTTGCCAAAGTGGAAGTCAAAGCCGGTGACGACATGTGCCACGCCGAGGCCGCCGATCAGAATGTTGTGGACGAAGTCGTCGGCAGTAATTGACGCAAAGTCGCGGGAGAATGTTTGCTCGACGACCGCTTGGAAGCCCATGGCGGCGAGGAGTTCGGCCTTTAGCGGCGCGGGCGTGAGACGAAAGACCGGTCGGTCGGGCTGAAACACGGTGCGTGGATGCGGCTCGAAGGTGAGAACCAGAGCGGGTTTGCCGAGGGCGGCGGCGAGTTCAAGCGCCTTGTCGAGCACGATGCGATGACCGCGATGCACACCGTCGAAATTGCCGATGGCAACTACACCGCCGCGCAGAGCGGGCGGCAGTTCAGAGAAATCATTGAAGCGCTCGATACCCATCGTCACGCGAGCATGGGCATGGTCGCGACGGGAGCCACGAGATTTTTCTTGAGCCATGCTTGCAGCGCTTCATGGTCCGGTTTTCCGTATTCGCCATATTCGCGGGCGTGGACGCCGGCGGAAATGTAGAGGACGTCATAGCCGGAATTCACCGCGCCTTTGACATCCGTCAACAGCCCGTCGCCGATGGCGAGGATTTTTGCGGTCTCGACGGGATGGCCGAGCACGTCTTCTGCTTCACGCAGAGCCAGGTCATAGATCGGCTTATGCGGTTTGCCAGCGAGCGACACCCGTCCGCCCATTTGCTGATATTCACGGGCGATGGAACCGGCGCAGTAAATATGGCGCGTGCCGCGCTCGACCATGATGTCGGGATTGGCGCAGATCATCGGCAGATCGCGGGCGCGCAGGCGTTGGAGCTGTTCGGCATAATCCGCAGGGGTTTCTTCCTCATCATGAAACAGCCCGGTGCAGACAATGACATTGGCTTCGCGCTCTTCGCAAAGCTCAACATCCAGTTCTTCATAGATTGTCTGCTCGCGGTCATTGCCAATATGAAATACCCGGCGCGGGCCTTCGGCGATCATGTCTCTTGTCGCATCGCCGGAGGTAACGATGCGGTCATAGGCGGTGCGTGGCACGCCAAACTGCACCAGTTGTTCGATGATCTTGTCGTGGCGTCTTGGCGCATTCGTGACGAGTACAACAGCAAGCCCATCGGCGCGCGCCTGTTCGAGCGCTTTGGAGGCTTCAGGAAACGACCATTCGCCATTATGCACGACGCCCCAGACATCGCAGAAAATCGCCTGATAGTCGGGAGTGATGTCGCTGAGACGGGAGATGAACTGCATGAAGGTACCGATTGATTGCAGGCCTCGATTAACGCAGTCGAATTAACCTGTCATCCGCTCTTACGCACAAACACCCAAGAATCATCGAACAAAGGCGGCGGCCATGGATAATTGTCACTCTACTTTTAGTTCGAGAAAAGAAGGTCGGAAAGTTCTTTTGAAATGACGGACCACGCGAACGGCATGAATTTAGCCAAATGAGACGCTCAACTCATCTTAAGAGAAAAATTGGAACGAGGGCCTCTCGAAAATTTCGTGATATTTAAAATTGAAAACTATTATTCAATGATGGGTTATTTTTCTAATGCTAGTGAGGCAACTCGAAGCTTGTCAATCATGGTAGTTAGATGAAAATGAAAAAATTTGTTCTTAAGAAATTCCTTCAAGATAAAAAAGGCAATTTTGCTGTCGTTTTTGCTATAACACTCGTACCGTTGATTGCCGCAGCCAGCGCTGTTGTTGAAACTACCAACATCGTTCGAACCAAAAACGCTGTTCAGCATACATTGGATTCTGCGCTTA
>JANOYJ010000572.1:0-5425 GCA_031428815.1 Phyllobacterium sp. | reverse complement strand
CCGTCGCGTTGAGAAAGGGGAGAGCATTGTTGTAACCCGGTATGGCAAGCCGGTTTTCGACATGGTGCCTCACAAGCGCAGGGGTGGCTTGGATATGGAAGCGGGGCAACGCTATTTGGATTCGATTGGTGTAAAAGACCCGTTTCCCTATATCGCCGATGATTTTGACGATCCGTTGCCAGAAGATTTTTTGCTTCGCCCATTGCCGTAATTCATGCGGCTGCTTTTGGACACTCATATTTTTATTGGTCTCGCACGTCAGACGTTACGCGACGCATATCCGCATTTTTCTCGTGTAATATTGCTTCACGAGTCTGAAACATTTGTCAGTGTCGCCAGCATTTGGGAGATTGCGATCAAGACCCGCTTGGCAAAACTGGATGCCGGGTTGCCACCAAGCAAAATCACAGAATTTTGCGTCGATCTTGGAATTCAAGTTTTACCAATTCTCGCGGATCACGCGACGGCCGATATAGATCCCGAACCAGAAACCCGCGATCCTTTTGATCGAATGCTATTATCTCAATGCAAAGCCGAAGGCTTGCAATTGGTGACCATAGACCGGGCATTGGTCAATCATCCGTTGGCATTGCGCGTTTAGTTTAAGGCCATTTCACCGCTGGCGGCATGGACGATAGGATCGAATCCACATTGCCGCCGGTTTTCAGACCGAAAATAGTGCCGCGGTCGTAGAGCAGGTTGAATTCGACATAGCGACCGCGCCGGATCAGCTGTTCTTCACGGTCGACGCCATTCCAAGGCTCGTTGAAATTGCGGCGGACGAGATGCGGGTAGACGACTAGGAAACTTTTGCCGACATCTTGCGTGAAGGCAAAGTCTGCCTCCCAGCCGCCTTTGTCTTCTTCTGTGTGCAGCCAGTCATAGAATATGCCGCCAATCCCACGCGATTCGCTGCGGTGGGGCAGGTAGAAATAGTCGTCGCACCATTTTTTGTAGCGGTCATAATCTGCGACAGCGTGGCGGTCGCAGGTGAATTTCATGGTTTTGTGAAAGGCTTGAGTATCTTGGTCTTCCTGTGTGCGTCGGCGCTCCAGCACAGGTGTTAAATCCGCGCCGCCGCCGAACCACTGGCGCGTGGTGACGACCATTCGGGTATTCATATGCACGGCTGGGACATGCGGGCTTTGCGGATGCGCGATGAGCGAAATACCGGAGGCCCAGAAGCGCGGATCTTCCTCGGCACCGGGGATCTGTTTGCGGAATTCCGGGGAGAATTCGCCGTAAACAGTGGACGTATGAATGCCGACCTTTTCAAAAACGCGACCGCCCATCATCGACATAACGCCGCCGCCGAATTCGCCGCCATTGCGCTGCCAGGGAGTTTTGACAAACCGGCCCGGGGTGCTGTGGCGCATCGTGCCCTCGTGCTCGTCTTCGAGCTTTTCAAAGGCCGCACAAATCTTGTCGCGCAGCTCCTGGAACCAGGCCTCGGCTCGCTCTTGCTTTTCTTCAATATTCTCCGGCAATCCGGGTTTGATGTCGGCGCGTTCCACGAATCCGCTCCTGCTTTTCCAGCCGTAATATCAGGAAGTGCAGGGTTTTTCCAAGCGGCAGTGTCGGTCTGTTACGGTTTGTCAACAGAAGGGGTGCTGTTGAGTTGGCGCAACGCCTCGCCGGTCACCATGGCCACCGAGAGCGCAAGGTTAAGCGAGCGCCGGCCCGGTCGCATCGGTATCGTAAGTCGCGCCTCGACACTCTCGTGGACTACGCTTGGCACACCGACGGATTCGCGACCGAATAGAAGCACATCATCTTCTAGGAATTCGAATGACGTGTAAGCCAACTCGGCCTTGGTCGTTAACAAGATTCTACGCCAGTTATTCGCTTGGGCATGCTGCGTAAAGTTCTGCCAGTTCACGTGCCGGTGGAGCACTGCTTGCTCAAGGTAATCCATACCGGCGCGTTTTAACGCACGGTCCGAAAGATCAAAGCCCGCAGGCTCAATGATATGCACTTCGAGGTCAAAACACGCTGCCATGCGCATGATGGTGCCGGTGTTTCCGGGAATGTCGGGTTGATAGAGCGCAAGGCGGAAGGTCATAGCTCTGCGTAACTGCAACGTTGCAAAAGGGCAACTAACGTTAGGAATGAAAGAGGAACAGCGCAAATGTCGTCCATGGATACTGGTCAAGTCGCCTTCTTGTAACTAGTAGGACTGAAATAATAATCCCGAACCGAAGGAGGACGTGATGCAGAATTTTTATTCCCGTTTCCTCCCGACTATGCGCTCTGCGTCTGGTTTTTGAGCGGTTCTTCTCGGTAGCCTTCACGTTACGGCCCTGATTATCACGAACCGCGACTGAGTGTTTAATCGGTCTCTTAAAGGTTTTGTTATGGGCAACCCATTCTTTCTGCCGGACGTTCCGGTGTACTCTTCAACCCGACGCCGACAAGTGTCAAAAGGCCGGTTCGCGCCTGTTTTGATGCTGATTTTTTGTAGCGTGAGGGCCGCTTTGTCTTCTGCCGCTATTTTGCTCACATTGAGCGATGCATTCTCCGCAGGTGGTATTCCCGCGACTGTTATCGCAGAATTGGAATGAACATGTTTTCTTGGTTTGAAAAGCAACTCGATCCGTTTCCGTTGGCTGAACCGGAAACGCCACCGAAGAGTTTGGTGGCGTTTTGTCTCTATTATACAAAAGGCTCTTGGGGTTGGATCGCCGGTATGGCGGTCCTGACGTCGCTTATTGCCATCATCGAAGTGTCTCTGTTCGGCTTTCTCGGGGAGGTGGTCGATTGGCTCTCCACACAATCGCGGGAGACGTTCATTCAGGATCAGGGATTAAATTTGGCGCTGATTGCGCTGGTCGTCCTGATTATCATGCCGCTGGTCGCGCTTTTTGAAGCGTTGATTATTCATCAGACTTTACTTGGAAACTATCCAATGCGGATCAGGTGGCAGGTGCACCGCTATCTGCTCAAGCAATCCATGGCGTTTTATCAGGACGAGTTTGCCGGACGGATTGCGACCAAGCTGATGCAAACGGCCCTTGCCGTGCGCGAATGTGTTATGAAGGTATTGAACGTTCTCAATTATGTCGGCGTGTATTTTCTTGGCATTTTGTTCCTGTTGGCTGCTCTTGACTGGCGTCTAACGTTACCGATGCTCGCTTGGCTTGCCTGTTATATCGGGCTTTTGCGCTACTTCATTCCGCGCATGCAGAAAACCTCGGAGCAACAGGCGGACGCACGTTCGGTGATGACAGGCCGGATTGTTGATTCCTATACGAATATTGCCACGGTAAAGCTTTTCTCGCATGCGAACCGTGAAGTGAGCTATGCCAAGGAAGGCATGCAGGAGTTCTTATCGACGGCCTATGGTCAGATGCGACTTGTCACGCAGTTTCAGTTTCTGCTCATCACGATCAACGCGCTGCTGCTCCTTGGCGTCGGTTTTGTCGGCCTGTCGCTTTGGCTTGCAGGCACCATAACAGTCGGTGCAGTTGCAGTGCCGATCAGTTTGGTTCTGCGCTTGCACGGCATGTCGCAATGGATCATGTGGGAAGTCTCTGCGCTGTTTGAAAATGTCGGGACCGTTGAGGACGGGATACGCTCCATCTCGCTTCCGAGATTGGTGTCGGATGTATCCGACGCAAAACCGCTGGTCGTCACGAAAGGTGCGATTGTCTTCGACAAGATCGATTTCCACTATGGCAAGGACAAGGGCGTAATTGAAAATCTTACAGTCAGGATTGAGCCAGGTGAAAAGGTTGGTCTGGTCGGCCGTTCGGGTGCTGGCAAGTCCACTTTGGTCAATTTGCTATTGCGTTTCTACGATCTTGAAGCAGGCAGCATCTTGATTGACGGGCAGGATATATCCAAGGTCAAGCAGGATAGTTTGCGTGCCAACATCGGCATGGTGACGCAAGACACATCGCTCATGCATCGCTCGCTGAGGGACAATATTCTTTATGGCCGTCCCGATGCTGACGAGCGGATGGTCGAAGAAGCGGCCCGCCGTGCGGAAGCGACGGGGTTTATTCCATCGCTCACCGATTCCAAAGGCCGCAGGGGTCTTGATGCCCATGTCGGTGAACGCGGAGTGAAACTATCCGGCGGTCAGCGCCAACGGATTGCGATTGCGCGTGTGATGCTGAAAGATGCACCGATCCTGATTATGGATGAGGCGACCTCTGCCTTGGACTCGGAAGTGGAAACCGCGATTCAAGAGAACCTTTACCGCCTAATGGAGAATAAAACCGTGATCGCCATCGCGCATCGTCTTTCGACTATTGCAGCTTTGGATCGGCTGATTGTGATGGATAGCGGGCAAATAGTCGAAGAAGGCACTCACGCCCAACTCATTGCTAAAGGCGGGATTTATTCGCGGCTTTGGGCGCGGCAATCAGGCGGGTTTTTGGGCTTTGAAGAGGCGGAAGCGGCGGAATGAGGGCTGTCTTCCGTCTCTTTGAAAGCTGGATCGATCCATTCAGCACACCGGCTGACGGGGTGCCGCCGAACACGGCGCCCGCTTTCCTCTGGTATTACGTTCGACAAGCCAAAGGCGTGTTTGTCGCAATGCTTATTCTGGGTGGGCTGGTGGCCTTAATGGAAGCGGCGTTGTTCTGGTTTGTCGGGCGTTTGGTCGACTTGCTTGGTTCGGCAGAGCAGAGCCAAGGATGGCAGGGTCTCATCGAGGGGCATGGAGTCGAATTGGTGCTGATGCTGATTTCGGTGTTGATTTTCCGCACCTTGATCGTGGCGCTGTCGGCCTTGGTCGAAGAGCAAGTCGTGGCTCCTGGCTTCTTCAACATGGTGCGTTGGCAGGCGCACCGTCGCGTGTCTCGACAGAGTTATGCGTTCTTTCAAAATGATTTTGCCGGCAGACTCGCCACCAAAGTCTGGCAGACCGGGCAGGCGACGGGCGACTTCATGGTTAGCCTGTTGCAGGTCATCTGGTTCAGTCTGGTTTATTCTTTCACGACAATCACGCTCGTTGGCAGTCTTGATCTCAGACTTGGCGCCGTGGTGGTTCTATGGCTTGTCGTCTTTGGTCTATTGGCAAATTACTTCCTGCCCCGCGTGCGCAAATCCGCACGGGAATCGGCCGAGGCGAGTTCGATGTTGAATGGCCGTTTGGTCGATGGTTATTCGAATATTCAGACGTTGAAACTGTTCGGGTCCGAGGAAAAGGACGACGCCTATATTCGTGACGGGATGGAGTTTTTCATCGGCGTTATGAAGCCGTTCACACGTGGGCTTTCCGGGATTCGAATTGCTCTTGGTGCGACGAGTGGTGTGATGATCTCAATGATCGCGTTCTTGACGATAGATCTTTGGTTGAGAGGCGAAATCAGCGTTGGTGCTGTTGCTTTTACGCTCGGGCTCGTGTTGCGGCTCAATATGCTGCTGGGGCGGATGATGACGCAGCTCAACAGCCTTTTGCGTAATTATGGAGCGATCC
>JANOYJ010000571.1:0-1816 GCA_031428815.1 Phyllobacterium sp. | reverse complement strand
ATGTAGAGGGTGAAAAAATAGACTCACCCGGCATGGCTATCGAGATCTACAAAGCCAAGGTCAAGCTCGACGGAACGCGCGATAAAGTTGCGTACTTCTTCGGTGCTGATGCCAAGTTCGATCTGCCGCCGGGCGACTATGTTTTGTTTGCCAAGCTCAATGGTGCCAGCGCTGAAGCACCGTTCGCGGTCAAGGTGGGGGAGCGAGTGGAACCTATTGTCATCCTCAATGCTGGGGTTCTGAAAGTGGCAGCACCGGGCAATGACGGTTGGAAAGTACTTTCAGGCAAGGAGAGCTTGAACGGCGATCGCGAAAGTTTTGACTATGGTTTTGGCGAAGAGTTCCAGACCACGCTCACCGCCGGCGATTATGTGATCGAATCTGAAAACAAGGCGTCTGGCGAAAAGAAGATGACACCGGTCACCATCAAAGCCGGTGAGCGGATGGAGATCACCATTCAATAGGCTCAGACACTTGACCCGATGCGCCGTTTCATCAATGAATGGCGTATCGGGGTTTTGCGGGTCTCCCCGTCAGGCATTTTGCCCAAGAACCCAGAAAGGCCGTCGCGGGAGTGACTGCCAAATCTGGAGGCTATTGTGAAAAACTCGAACCAAATTTCTGTTGATGAGCTGAATGCGCTGATCGGGACGGCCAATTGTCCGATGCTCTATGATGTGCGACGCAAGGCCGTGTTTGACGCTGCGCCGTCGCGGATTGCAGGGTCGGTCTGGCACGATCATATGACGATTGATGAAGCTGCAAGCGACCACGACGTCGTGGTTTATTGCGCGCATGGGCACAATGTCAGCGAGATCGCCGGAGCCAAGCTGCGGGCGATGGGCGTTGATGTCCGTGTCTTGACCGGCGGCATTGCGGCGTTTGAAGCGGCGGGTGGTTTGCAGGTGAGGCAAGGCGGCGACTTACCGGGTGGTGTTGCGGGTGAGCCAAGCATCTGGGTCACGCGGGAGCGGCCGAAAATTGACCGGATCGCCTGTCCTTGGCTTATCCGCCGCTTTGTTGATCCCTTTGCCGAATTTCATTTTGTCGCGCCCGAATGGGTCAATGATGTCGCCAAGGAAATTGGGGGCATTGCCTATGACATTGACGGTGTATTCTGGAGCCATCGCGGCGAGACCTGTACGGTCGATACGATGATTGCCGAGTTCGGGCTCACATCTCCAGCGCTCGATATTTTGGCAACAATCGTGCGCGGCGCGGATACGGCGCAGCTTGATCTTGCGCCGGAAGCCGCCGGATTGCTGGCAATTTCGCTTGGGCTGTCGCGCAATTTCGACCAAGATCTGGAACAGTTAGAAGCGGGGATGCTGGTTTATGACTCGCTGTATTCGTGGGCGCGGGACGGGCGGGGCGAGACGCATAACTGGCCTGTAGCAAAGGTCAAGGCATGAGTGCGCCGTCATTTTCTGAGCTGACGCGCACTTTTGGCAAAATAGGACTGCTGTCGTTCGGCGGCCCGGCGGGGCAGATCGCCTTGATGCACAAGATTTTGGTTGATGAAAAGAAATGGCTTGAGGAGAAGCAATTCCTCCACGCCCTGAATTTTTGCATGTTGCTGCCCGGGCCTGAGGCGATGCAATTGGCGACCTATGCCGGTTGGCTGTTGCATGGGGTTCGCGGCGGGCTCGTGGCAGGGCTTTTGTTTGTCATCCCCGGCGCACTGGTCTTACTTGCGCTGTCCGCCGCCTATGTGTTTCTCGGCGATCAGACTTGGATGGCGGGTTTGTTGTTCGGGTTGAAAGCGGCGGTGCTGGCGCTGGTGCTCGAAGCCTTGCTGCGTGTGTCAAAGCGGGCG
>JANOYJ010000570.1:0-3843 GCA_031428815.1 Phyllobacterium sp. | reverse complement strand
ATCCAGCGACCCGGTCATAAGCGTTTCATAGACGTCTGAAAGGCCCGGCGCGACCTCGCCCTTGCTGAGGATGGGGTTGAAACTGTCATAGGAGCCGAGCTGAGCGAGCCGCACGACGCCGCCCTTGGGCGCTTGCGGATTGACATAATTGAAATGTGAAAACCCGGATTCATAGCGCGGCGCACCGGTCAGAGCTGAGCCATGAACCCAATCCTGCGCAAAGCTTGTCGCGTGGGATGCAAGCAGAAAAGAAAGCGCAGCAACAAACCGGCGTGTCAGCAAAATCATATTAGGGCCTCGCAAAAGCATATTGAAGCAGGATGTATGCACGCCCGCCAATACGCAAGTTATTGCAGAAACGAAAACGGCTGGAAACAAGTTCCAGCCGCATTGTATTCAAATCAAATTGATGGGGTTCAAGGCAGAGCAGCGGGACTATCCGAAAGGCCGCGCATATAAGCGATCAAATTCGCGCGTTCGTCAGGCTTCTTCAAGCCGGCAAAGCCCATAGCCGTGCCTTTGACAGTCGCCTTTGGTGCGGCGATGAAGCTGGAAAGCTTCTCGTAGTCCCAAATGGTTGCACCACCGGCTGCATATTCCTTGAGCGCCGCCGAATAACCGAAGCCTGCATGAGACGCGACGGGACGGTTGACGATATTCCAAAGATTAGGACCGACCTTATTGGCACCGCCATTGTCGCTTGTGTGACAAGCAGCACATTTCTTGAAGACGGTTTCACCGGCTTTCGCGTCGGCTGTCGCGAGCAGTGGCGCAATCAGTTCAATTGTTGCAGGCTCGCCGCCAGCCACCGCTTCGCCAACCGATGCTTCGGCGGCCTCAATGATATAGCCGGGTTTTTCCGGCGCTGGATTGTCAAACAAAGCATCAGAAGCAATTCCGATCGACATAACAATGAAGACGGTCCCGAGAAAGGCCCCAGCCATCTTGTTCAATTGAAATGAATCCATGTTTCCCCGACTCCAGTTTGCCGCACGGCCAACCCGACAAATGTCTTTTCGCTCTAGGTCTTTTGGTTCTGACTTGCAACACCTATAAGGGCGCACAGCCCCGTGACTTTTTGACACTTACCCATGAAAACATGCTCTGAATGACCACTCTCGTTCTAATACCCGCCCGTCTGGCTTCTACCCGTCTGCCGGATAAGCCCTTGGCCGATATTGGTGGCCTTCCGATGATTGTCCGCGTGGCCAAGCAAGCCGTTCTCACAAATATCGGCCGCGTTGTGGTGGCGACGGATACCGTTGAAGTGGCGCGCGTGGTTGAAAGCTATGGTCTTGAAGCCGTGATGACCCGTATGGACCATCAATCCGGTTCGGACCGGATATATGAGGCGCTGTTCGCCGTTGATCCAGAAGGTCAGGTTGATGTGATCGTCAATGTTCAGGGCGATTTGCCGACGATAGATCCCGCAATCATCCGCCAAGCCATTGCTCCGCTCGAAAATGCGACAACGGATATTGCAACATTGGCGGCTGAAATCTTGCGAGAAGACGAAAAGGCCAACGAAAACGTGGTGAAAGTCGTTGGTTCAATGATTGGGACTACCCGCATGAAGGCGCTCTATTTCACCCGCGCCACCGCGCCCTGGGGTGAAGGCCCTCTTTATCATCACATCGGGCTCTATGCCTTTCGCCGCGCGGCGCTTGAGCGGTTTGTCGGGCTTGGTCCCTCGCCATTGGAAAAGCGCGAGCGGTTGGAACAGCTTCGGGCTTTGGAAGCCGGAATGCGGATTGACGTTGAGATTGTAAAAACCGTGCCGCTTGGAGTAGACACGGCGCACGATTTGGAACGCGCCCGCAAAATAGTGGCTGGAAGTAAAGAATGACACGCGAAAAGACCAATAAAATAGCATTTCAGGGCGAGCCGGGTGCCAATTCAGACACCGCCTGCCGCAATATGTTCCCAGGCATGGAGCCATTGCCTTGTCCGACTTTTGAGGATGCGTTTTCGGCGGTCGAAACCGGCAAGGCGGACCTTGCAATGATCGCCATCGAGAACACGATTGCCGGGCGCGTTGCCGATATTCATCATATTCTGCCGCAGTCAAAACTGCATATTGTCGGAGAGTATTTTCTTCCGATCCATTTTCACTTGATGGTTTTGCCCGGTGTCAAAGAATCTGAGATCAAGACAGTTCACAGCCATATCCATGCCTTGGGCCAATGCCGGAAGATCATTCGCAAGAACCGCTGGAAGCCTGTCGTCGCCGGCGACACCGCAGGTGCGGCGCGGATCATATCAGAGGTAAAAGACCGCTCCATGGCCGCCATTGCGCCAAAATTGGCGGCGGGGCTGTATGGCTTGGAGATTCTATCAAGCAATATTGAGGATTCCGAAAACAATATCACCCGTTTCGTTGTCATGTCGAAGGAAAAGCATTGGGTTGAGCGCAAGGGCGCTGATACCCCGATGATGACGACGTTTATCTTCAACGTCCGCAACGTGCCCGCCGCGCTTTACAAAGCCATGGGCGGCTTTGCTACGAATGGCGTCAACATGACCAAGCTCGAAAGCTATCAACTCGGCGGCGCATTCACCGCCACGCAGTTTTACGCCGATATTGAAGGCCATCCCGACGATAAAAACGTCGCGCTGGCGTTGGAGGAGTTGCGCTTTTTCACCAAGGAAGTGCGGATATTAGGCGTTTATGAGCAGAACCCGTTCCGGGCAGATATGAATTAGCTCAGTTCAAGCGGCGTTAGCCTTGATGTCGAATTCGAAATGGATCGTTTCATAAGGAAAGACCACACCATCTTTCTCGCGGTCAATCACTCCGGCCTTCACCAGCGCTGTAATGTCCGTATGCACACCCTTAAAGTCCCGCCCGACCCGGCGGGCAACCTCCCGATAGGCCAGCACGCCTTGCCCGGCCATGGCACGGATAATATCAAGACGTTTGGGGGCGAGAACGCGGTGCATATCTCCGTAACTCGGAAAACTCAGACCTGCGCTGGGCTTTGCTATGTTGGTTCTAAATGCTTCGCGCACCGAGTTGCCAAAACTCTCGAACGATTCGATGCGCACAGAAAGTATTTTCATTTGCCTTGCCTTTCCACGTCGTCCAGAAAATCTGAAATGAGCGTGTCCATCGTCAGAAATTCATAGGGAACCTCCATTTCCCCGATATGCTTATGGTCACCCTTGCCTGCCTCATTATCGTAACGCAGAACACAAACATCGTTCACCACATAGACGAAGCGGTATTTGAACATATGAATGCTCCCTTTGACAGGAAAAGGCATTGTCCATGCCACCATTTCAACGAAGGCGGCTTCGGATATGCTGAAACTGTCCCTGAGAAACAATTCTGCTTTCATGATGTAAACGGTAACATCAAAAATAGCCGATGTAAATGACTACATCGAATCGTTCTCATCACGGGAGGTTTTTATAACTTTCCAACCCATTGCCGGATCAGATAATGCGCAATCGATCCCGGAGGTGGCACCTGCGCACTTTCCGGATGAACATCATCGATCATCGCTTGCACGTCCGTTCGTGTGAACCAGCCGCCGCTTTCCAGTTCATCCGCTTCCAAGACAATGTCAGAATTCAGCGCCTCGGCCATGCATCCGATCATCAGTGAATGCGGAAACGGCCAAGGTTGGCTGGCGATATAGGTAACTGCGCCAACCCTGATGCCGGATTCTTCCAGTGTTTCGCGCCGCACTGCTTCTTCGATGGTCTCGCCGGGTTCCACAAAGCCTGCAAGTCAGGAAACCATATTTTCAGGGAAACGTGCGCTTCGGGCCAATAGGCAGGTGTCGCCATGCGTGTCGAGCATGATGGTGACAGGATCGGTGCGCGGAAAATGTTCCTTCT
>JANOYJ010000569.1:0-5673 GCA_031428815.1 Phyllobacterium sp. | reverse complement strand
CCTATGTGGTGGCGTACACAGTATGCGAGAACCTCAACCCAACCAATTGTGACAGCGCGGATGTGACTGTGACGGTTAATGCAACACTCGGATCGCTTGCCGGCGTCGTTTACGAAGACACAAACAGTAACGGTGTTTATGATCCCACTGAGCCGGTGGAAGCGGGATATACGGTACAGCTTCTTCAAAACGGCGTTGTCGTTGCCTCAACAATATCGAATTCATCGGGTGAATATCTATTCAACATCATACAGCCTGGCGGCGGCTACACGATCGCGGCCTATTCGCCGGACGGCATGCACGTCATTGGCGAGGGCATGTTTACGATTTCCGCAGGCCAAAACATAACCGACGTCAATTTGCCGATTGATCCATCTGGTGTTGTCTACAACGCGATAACCCGTCAGCCTGTTTCCGGAGCTATTCTTCAGTTCACCGATGCGTCAGGCGTCGCATTGCCCGCGATTTGCTTTGTCTCTCCCGCGCAGCAAAATCAGATCACGAGTGCTGACGGATCCTACCGTTTTGACATTGCGGCTGGAGCATCACCGAGTTGCCCGATAGGCGAGACGGAGTATCGTTTGGCCGTGACACCGCCGACGGGTTACTTGGCCGGATTTGCCGCGTCACTCCCGGCCGAAACCGGCGCATTGGATGCGACGACGTGTCCGCCGGATGTGGTCACCGGCGGTTCATGCCAACTCCAGGTTCAAAGCACAGCGCCCGCAATCGGCGACGCGACAACATATTTTATACGGTTACTCATCTCGACGAATGATCCGGACGTTGTGCATAATCACGTTCCTTTGGACCCGATCCCAGTCGCGGTTGTAACCAACTTGGCGATTACTAAACTTGCAGCCTCGCGCGTTGCCATTCGCGGCGGTGAGATGACATACACAATTCGCGTAGCCAACGCGACGTCGACAATAGCGGGACCCGTGAGGATTACCGATCGCATGCCGCAAGGATTTAGCCTGATTCCGGGAAGCGTTGCGGTCAACGGCACTCCGGCCGCTCCATCTGTAGCGGGTCGCAATATCAATTTTGACAATGTGACCATTCCAGCCAGCGGAAGTGTCGAAATTGTCTTATCGCTCTCGGTACCGATCAATGCGGGTCCGGGCGACTACATTAACGAAGCCAGGGCATTTGACCCCGTAACCGGGACACAAATCGGCAATACCGCGCGCGCAACGGTATCAATTGAGATTGAGCCGGTTTTTGATTGCGGTGACTTGATCGGCAAAGTCTTCGACGATTTGAATCGGAATGGCCACCAAAACGAGGGCGAACCCGGATTGCCAGGCGTGCGACTTGCCACTGTTAAGGGCGAACTGATTACGACCGACAAAAATGGCCGCTACCATGCGCCTTGTGCGATAATTCCTGACGCCGCCATCGGATCAAATTTCATCCTGAAACTTGACACGCGCACGCTACCGACTGGTTATTTCGTCACAACGGATAATCCCAGAACGATCCGCTTAACCAAAGGTAAAGCGTCAAAGCTCAATTTTGGTGCCGCCATATTGCGTGTTGTCAGACTCGACCTGAAGGATGAAGCCTTTATTCCGGGTTCAACCGAGCTTGCTCCGCAATGGGTATCGGGCATCAGCAAAGTTCTAGACGTTTTGGGCACGGAAAAATCCGTTCTGCGAGTGCGTTACCTTAATGCGGGCGAGGACTTATCGATAGCAAAGCGCCGCTCTGCCCTTGTTTCCAAACGATTATTAAAAGAATGGAAGCAGCGCGGTGCTAAATATAAGCTTGAGATCGAGACGACTTTTATTAAGTAGAAACTTATACAAGTTGGCGGCAGCGACCGGTAGTGATTTTGTTTCGGAAAACTGGCCACGATTTTTGTGATCTATTTTTTCGAAAACCAATAAGACGCAATCCCCCACAACTGAAAATCAATAATTGATTAACCATGTCGGTTTACTCCTTGGAAACAAGTAGGATTCTGAGGTTGGGTATGTTGGATGTATTGACGTTGGGAAACGTCTTTCAAGGCGCACAAGAGGGTGCGTCGAAAAAGCATCGGTTGATCCGTGCGGTATCGGCGATGGCGATCGTTTTTTTCGCAACGTCTCACGGTATTGCCACCGGAAAATCAAACTGGCCGATGGCCGAACAAACCATGAATCGCGGTGCCGACAAAACCTGCCGTTTGAATACTCTATGTGATCCCTTTTTCGTCACAATAGAGAGCCCGGTGACACCACCGGCAAAAGCAACTGCCTCTCCCAAACAAATCGTGAATCGTATTCAGCAAGCATCGGTGCCAATCGAACCTGAAGTGCCGCCAATCGTCATTGACGCCGAAACACCGGTCGTCATATCGCCGCCACTCGAACAAACCATGAATCGCGCGACGCCGGTTGATGCCTTTGGCGAGGGGACACCCTTCGCAATTAGTGTCGATGGCGAAACACTGTTCAGCAGCACCACAGTTGACAAAAGTCGAAAGAATGACATCGGACTTGCCGCAGCAGATATTCAAGTCAAGTACGATGGTTTGGACACGGACCCCGTTTTGAATGCCTCGCATATTCTTAATGCCGGCGGTAAAGTCCGGTTTCTTGGTCACCTTAATTACCCTGATTTTGTTGCTAAGGGTGAATACCGTGTCTATCGCGCCAAGAATGGCCGCATTCTTTCCCTCCTTGATACCGTCCTTGCAGATAAGCATTACAAAGCAGACTGGACAATTCCTTCCGGCAACGACGAGGATGTCGCTTTTGTCTTTCGTGTCTATGACGATACAGGCCGGTTTGACGAGACTGTTCTTATCCCGCTTAACGGCACCACGGCGGAGGATGGTGATGGTGTTGTCTCCGGCCCGAATGCCGGTCAAGATCGCACTGCGTTAAGAAACATCCCTGTGCATGGTGGTTTGGTGACCGTCTTTGGACGGAACGTCCCCGAAGGCTATACGGTCAAGGTGCTTGGGGAGGAAATTCGCACAGACGCACAACGCTCATTTGTCACTCAAAAAATTCTTGCTCCCGGCGATCATGATATTGAAGTTGCGGTTTATGGTATAAAAGACGAAGGCCTGTCGTTTAGCCGTCAAGTCAACATTCCGGACAATGAATGGTTCTATGTGGGTCTCGCGGACCTGACTGTCGGCCATAAGTTCAAGGGCCCGATTGAAAACGTCTCAACGGGCGAGTTCAAGCGCACCTATACGAAGGGCCGTCTGGCCTTTTATCTGAAGGGCAAGATCAAGGGCAAGTACCTGTTGACCGCTGCCGCAGATACTGGCGAGGGCGAGATCAAGGACCTCTTTACCGGCTGGGACAAAAAGGACCCGCGCCACATCCTTCGTGGGCTTGATCCGGACGATTATTATCCTGTCTATGGCGACGATTCATCGATCGTCGAAGATGCGCCGACCAAAGGTAAGTTCTACGTTCGTTTGGCACGTGGTCACAGCCATGTGATGTGGGGCAATTTCAAAACTAAGATCTCCGGCACTAAGTTCGCGGCAACCGAACGGGCGCTGTATGGTGCCGGCCTGCATTATAAGTCCGAGGGCGTGACGTCCTTTGGTGCGCCGAAGACCAAAGTCGATCTTTATGCCGCTCAGCCAGGCACAGTGCCACAACGCGATAACTTTAAAGGAACCGGTGGTTCGGCCTATTTCTTGAAGCGTCAACAAATCACATCCGGCTCGGAGCAAGTTACCGTCGAGATTCGTGATCCCCTGACGGGTCGTATTCTCTCGACGCGCACGCTTAAGTCCGGAGAAGATTACGAAGTTGACTATGTTCAAGGTGTCATCATTCTGAAGTCACCGCTTGCCTCTACAGGCGGTGCTCCATCAGCAGTGTCAAGTGGAACGTCAGGAAACAACAACCAGCATCTTATCGTAAACTATGAATATTCCCCGGCTTTTGGGGCGGATGATGGACAAATTTACGGCGGTCGCGCCTCGCAATGGCTGGGCGATCATCTGGAAGTCGGCGTTACCGGATCAAAGGATACGTCGGGCAGCGCCGACAATGAAATGCTTGAAGCCGATTTGCGTCTTCGCTTGTCAGACAATACATTTTTCGAAGCAGAAATTGCCCAATCACGCGGTCGCGGACTTGGTCAGTCCTTTTCGACTGACGGTGGATTAACCTTCAACGATGAACTACCTGCTGGATCGAGTGGCAAGACAGCACGAGCCTACCGGGTCAGAGCAGTGGCCGATTTGGGTGAACTTTCCAACAATCGCATCAACGGTTACGGTGAAATTTTCTATGAAAAGCGGGAGGCGGGTTTCAGTGCTCTCGACAGCGAGACGGCATTGGAAAAGCGCATATACGGCGCATCGCTCAAACTTGATTTGACCGAAAGTCTCAATGCGCATTTCGCGATCAATGCTGTCGAAGAAGGCCCAAGCAAGAAGCTTTATGAAGCAGTGATCGAAGCCACCACTGACATCACAGAAAGTCTCACTCTGCTCGCGGGTGTGAAGTGGAGCGATTACCGCGACCCCGCAACCCTGGGCAAAAATGGAACCCGGACCGACATTGGTGCGCGTTTGACCTATGAAGTCAGTGAGAACATCAAAGTTTTTGTATTCGGTCAGACAACTGCGCATTTGAAGGGCGACCGTCTGCGCAATGACCGCATTGGTGTCGGCGCTGAAACCCGACTGACTGACACGTTGAGCATTACCGGTGATGTTTCGACGGGAACGTCCGGTCTTGGTGGCTCCGCCAAGGTGACCTATGGATCATTGGCCGACAACAAGACCTATCTCGGTTACAAACTTGATCCGGACCGTGATGAAGTCAGAGCCGGCGCAACGGCGATACAAGGTCGGGACAACGGCGTCATCGTAGCGGGATCACACCGCAAGCTGAACGAATGGATGTCGGCCTTTGCAGAATCCAATGCCGATTTTTATGGACACAGGCGCTCGTTAACGCAGGTCTACGGCATATCCTTCAAACCTAACGAAATCTGGAGTGCCAGCCTTGGCATGGAACTTGGCACGGTCACCGATACGGTCAATGGCGACTTTGAGCGCCGTGGCCTTTCTGCCAAAGCCGGATACATGACTGAAAAGGTTTCAACATCAGCGACATTTGAAGCACGCTTTGAAGATTCCGAGGATAATACGCGGGATCGCAACACGTATCTCCTGCGTGCGCAAACGTCATTGAAAACCAATGAAGATTGGCGGTTCTCAGCCCATCTCGATGCGCTTATCTCACGTTCCGATCAGGCGACTATTCTTGACGGCGACTATATTGAGGGTTCGATTGGTTACGCCTATCGCCCTGTCACAAACGATAAGCTGAACATCCTGATGAAGTACGCTTTCCTGTATGACCTTCCGGGTCCGCAGCAGGTTAATTCGAACGGCGATATTCTCGGGCCTGCACAACGCAGCCACATCTTCTCGGTCGATGCGTCCTATGACATCAACGAAACTGTGACCATCGGGGCAAAATACGGTTTCCGCATCGGCGATGTCTCTTCCACGCGTCTGGCAGAGAACTTTTCCCGCAGCACGGCGCATCTCGGCATTATCCGGGTGGATGTGAACGTCGTCAAGAATTGGGACGCGTTGCTCGAAGCGCGTGTTCTCTACTCGCCCGAAGCCAGCCAAATTGATTTCGGCGCGTTGGCGGCTGTTTATCGCCACTTCGGTAACAATGCCAAAATTGG
>JANOYJ010000568.1:0-2669 GCA_031428815.1 Phyllobacterium sp. | reverse complement strand
TCCGCAGTCCGTTGGGCCAAGGTTTCGTCAAAGCCCGCCTCGTTCCAAGAGGCAGCGACATAAGCCAGCACCGCCCGGACGAACTGACCTCTGAACTGAATCGGCCAGTAATAGAGTGTAAAATCAACCATGTCCGGATTTCGATTTCATGGGAGCCAAGCTTGGACCTAGCCGACAAGGATGCATGGTGCAAGTTGGTCGTTGATGCTTCGAATTGGATTGGGTCATGCCGACGCTTCCGGTTGCGGGATCATTCCAATGCTTAACGCGACTAAAGCTTCGACACTAGAGAAATTCGCAAACCTGCTCCTTGACAATCGTTGGTGACGAGATTAGAACAAAACAGAAACATTAATCCCTGTGGATAGTCTCAATAGGCGAGAGCGGGGAGAATGGTTTCAGCGTAGAGCAAGGCGTGCAAGGGGCGTGTAGGACGTCCGGTTTTGAGAGCGAGGTGCCATCATGGCTGGCAGTGTGAATAAAGTAACGTTGGTTGGAAATCTGGGTGCAGACCCGGAAGTGCGTAAAATGCAGTCCGGCGATAGTGTTGTGAATCTTCGGATAGCGACGTCGGAAAGCTGGCGCGATAAGAATACGGGTGAGCGCAAGGAAAACACCCAATGGCATCAAGTGGTCATTTTCAATGAGCAGCTGGCGAAAGTCGCCGAACAATATCTGAAAAAAGGCATGAAGGTCTATCTCGAAGGCGCGCTGCAGACGCGCAAATGGACCGATCAGTCCGGCGCAGACCGCTATACGACTGAAATCGTTTTGCAGAAATATCGCGGCGAATTGCAGATGCTGGATTCCCGCAATGAAGGCGGTGCGCGCGGTGATGAGGGCGGCGATTACGCTCGTTCCAACGCACCGGCAGCGGCGAGTTCCAGCTTTGGCGGACGCTCATCAGCGAGCAGTGCGGCAAGTTCCGGCGGCGGCGGGAATTTCTCACGTGATTTGGATGATGAAATTCCGTTTTGATTGTTACGCTGACAATATCTTGATGCCATCCGCCACGAACTGAACAGCCAGTGCTGCCAAAATGAGGCCGAGCAGGCGGGTCAGGATGGAGCGGCCGGTAAAACCGAGAAACTTGTCAACACGCTCTGCGACCAAAAAGACGAGATAAGACGCAACGATACACACGGCGATGATGCCGACGAGCGCCAAGCGGCCCTGAATAGTGCCGGACGCATCGGCGAGCAATATCGTCGCTGAGATCGCGCCGGGGCCGGCAATCAGCGGGATTGCGAGCGGGAAGGCTGCGATGTTGTGGATCATGTCGCGGGTGATCGCGGTTTCGGCGCTTTGCTCATGGCGCTGCTGACGGCGTTCAAAAATCATCTCGAAGGCGATATAGAACAATAGAAAGCCGCCCGCTACGCGGAAGGCGGCTATGGTAATGCCGAAGACATTCAAGATAGCAATGCCGAGTATGGCAAAGCCAGCCAAGACGCCGAATGAAATGATGCTGGCGCGAATGGCGACCTGTTTGCGCTGACTGCGGTCCATGCCACGCGTCAGCACCAGAAACAGGGGTGCGAGGCCCGGCGGATCAATGGTGACCATTAATGTGACGAGCGCGTTGAAGAGTTGGTCCAATGTCGGCACGATGCGTCCCCCGTTCTTCCCGCCTATTTTGCGGGCCCGTTTGAGGCTTCTTAACAGGTAAGCTGGCGTTTCAATAGTTGAGCCGCGGGCATTATTTGTTCAATCGTTTGAAACGCGTTCTAATGTATTGAAACATAATGGTTTTCAGAGATGGCGTTATCATCGTCAAGTTCGCTTTTTGAAGCGCAAAACGCTATAAGGGCGGAGCTGATTCTCTAACCGACGGTATGACATTGAGTGATTTGACCAAGCCTGTGGATGGCGGTGCCAATGTGCCCGGTATCGAACCGATTTCCATTATCGATGAAATGCAGCGGAGCTATCTCGATTACGCCATGAGCGTGATCGTGTCGCGGGCACTGCCGGATGTGCGCGATGGCTTGAAGCCCGTGCATCGCCGCATTCTTTTCGGCATGTCGGAACTCGGTATTGATTGGAACAAAAAGCACGTCAAATGCGCCCGCGTTACCGGTGACGTGATGGGTAAATACCATCCGCATTCCGGTCCTGCGATTTATGACGCTTTGGCCCGCATGGCGCAGGATTGGTCGCTGCGCTTGCCGCTCATCGATGGTCAGGGCAATTTTGGCTCAATCGACGGTGATCCACCGGCAGCAGAGCGCTATACTGAGTGCCGCCTGCAACGCGCCGCGCATTCGCTGCTGGATGATCTCGACAAGGAAACGGTTGATTTCAAAGACAATTATGACGGTACTTTGGAAGAGCCCGTTGTTATGCCGGCCAAATTTCCGAATCTGCTGGTCAATGGGGCTGGCGGCATTGCCGTCGGTATGGCGACTAATATTCCGTCGCATAATCTGGGTGAAGTCATCAATGGCTGTCTTGCCCTGATCGACAAGCCGGAAATTGAACTGTCGGAGATGCTCGAATATATTCCGGGTCCAGATTTTCCGACTGGCGCGATTATTCTCGGGCGCTCCGGCATTCATTCGGCTTATGCCACGGGTCGCGGCTCGGTCATCATGCGCGGCCGCGCTCATATTGAGCAATTCAAGGGCGACCGCGAAGCGATTATCATCACCGAAGTTCCCTATCAGGTG
>JANOYJ010000567.1:0-2456 GCA_031428815.1 Phyllobacterium sp. | reverse complement strand
GACACGATGCAGTTCATCAAGCCGCCGGTTTCAACGCTCTGCTTTGGACAGGCCGCGTCGATGGGCTCGCTTCTCTTGACCGCCGGCCACAAGGACATGCGTTACGCATTGCCGAACGCCCGCATCATGGTGCATCAGCCTTCCGGCGGGTTCCAAGGCCAAGTGACAGATATTTTGATCCACGCCAAGGAAGTCGAAGCCCTGAAGCGCCGCCTCAATGAAATTTACGAGAGGCACACCGGTCGTCCCTATGACGAAGTGCATACCGCACTCGAACGCGACAACTTCATGACGGCAGATCAGGCCAAGGATTTCGGTCTGATCGACAAAGTTTTGAACGAACGCGCGGCTCCTGTCACAGCGTAAACTTGGCGATTGCCGGTAAAATTCACAGATTTGACACTAACGGCCCGCACTATTCCGGTCAGTTTATGGATTTTCAGGAATACTCAATGATATGAGACAGTTGCGTTAAGCGTCTGTTGAGTTTCTTGGGTCAAGATTTGTGACAGTTTGAAGATTCGCGTATAAGCTTGTGTGTGGGCGGGTGTCTTGTGTGGCGGATCGGGCGTTTTTCTTGTTAAAACACCGCAACGGCGCTATATCCCCGATAGAAGCAGAATTTTAGCGGCTGGAAAGAGCCGTGTTGAAAGGTCAGTTGAATGAGCAAAGTGAACAGCGGCGGCGATTCTAAGAACACGCTTTACTGCTCCTTCTGCGGCAAGAGTCAGCATGAAGTCCGCAAACTGATCGCCGGCCCAACCGTTTTCATCTGCGACGAATGCGTCGAACTTTGCATGGACATGATCCGCGAGTAAAACAAAACCTCGATGGTGAAGTCGCGTGAAGGAGTGCCGACACCGCAGGAAATCATTAAAGTGCTGGATGTCTATGTCATCGGCCAGCCGCATGCCAAGCGTGTGCTCGCTGTTGCCGTACATAACCACTATAAGCGCTTGGCCCATGCCTCCAAAAACAATGACGTCGAATTGGCAAAGTCGAACATTCTCCTGATCGGCCCGACCGGTTGCGGCAAGACCCTGCTGGCGCAGACACTTGCCCGTATCATCGATGTGCCGTTCACTATGGCCGACGCCACGACGCTTACTGAGGCCGGTTATGTCGGTGAAGACGTTGAAAACATCATACTGAAACTGTTGCAATCCGCCGATTACAACGTTGAACGCGCCCAGCGCGGCATCGTGTATATCGACGAAGTCGACAAAATTTCACGCAAGTCTGACAATCCCTCCATCACGCGCGACGTGTCGGGCGAGGGCGTGCAACAGGCCTTGTTGAAGATCATGGAAGGCACGGTCGCTTCTGTTCCGCCACAGGGTGGACGTAAGCATCCGCAGCAGGAATTCCTGCAAGTGGACACCACCAACATTCTGTTCATCTGCGGCGGCGCTTTTGCGGGCCTTGAAAAGATCATCTCGGATCGCGGCCGTAAGACCTCAATTGGTTTCGGCGCCCATGTCGTGGGTCCGGAGGATCGCCGCACGGGCGAATTGTTCCGTTCAGTCGAGCCTGAAGATCTATTGAAATTCGGTCTCATTCCAGAGTTCGTCGGTCGTCTGCCGGTTTTGGCAACGCTTGAAGATTTGGATGAACCGGCGCTTATCAAGATTCTTGTCGATCCGAAGAACGCTCTCGTGAAGCAATATCAGCGTCTATTCGAAATGGAGAGCGTCGAGCTCACATTCCATGAAGATGCACTGGGTGCCATTGCCCGTCGCGCCATCGAGCGCAAGACAGGTGCCCGTGGCCTGCGTTCCATTATGGAAGGCATTCTGCTCGATACGATGTATGAACTTCCGGCGCTGGATGGTGTGCAGGAAGTGGTTATTTCCGCCGAAGTTGTCGATGGAAATGCCCGCCCGCTTTACATCTATTCAGAGCGCCGCGACGAGAAAGCCAATGTCAGCGCTTAACCACGCTGACACTTCAACGATTACGCGTTTGTGTGAGTGACGACGACCGGACCTTAGTTCGGGCGCAGTGATATGTTGTGGCCTTCAAATGGTGTTCCGCCAACGTGACAAATTATGTGATGATTTAACAGGCAGTGCTTGAAACGCTCAGAGCGCTACGCCAGATAGGGTCAACACCGGGTTTGCGATTAGTCGGCTGCTTTTGCGGAGACTGGCCAGATATGTCCGCGTGAGAAGTCTTGAAAGGACAACATAATGGTAAAGTCAAAAACGGCGACGGGTGGAATTGACGGGCAATATGCCGTTCTTCCGCTGCGCGATATTGTCGTTTTCCCGCACATGATCGTGCCGCTGTTTGTCGGTCGTGAAAAGTCGATACGGGCGCTTGAAGATGTGATGGCGGGGGATAAGATGATCCTTCTCGCCACGCAGAAAAATGCGACCGATGATGACCCCGGCCAAGACGATATTTACCGCGTTGGAACACTCGCCTCCGTGTTGCAATTGCTGAAACTTCCCGAC
>JANOYJ010000566.1:0-4967 GCA_031428815.1 Phyllobacterium sp. | reverse complement strand
TCGTTCTTTATGGTGGCAGCGTCAATGCACAAAACTGTGCCGAACTAATCTCCTGTCCGAATATTGACGGCCTTTTCATCGGTCGTTCCGCTTGGCAGGCGGAAGGCTATATCGACATTTTGAAGCGCTGCGCCGCCGTGTTCTGATCAAAACTCAAAAGAAGGAATTCATCATGGAAAAGAAAATCATCATCGGAACAGATCATCTCGGCCTGCCTCTCAAGGATGCGATTGTGAAGCATCTCGAAGCCAAGGGTTGGCAGGTGGAGGACATCGGGGTGCATGAGACGAAGCCAGTCGATTATCCGGATGTCGCTCTTGAACTTTCCAAGCGTATTGCCTCAGAAGAATTCAAACGCGGAATCCTCGTTTGCGGCACCGGCGCAGGCATGGCCATCACCGCCAATAAAGTGCCGGGTGTCCGAGCTGTTGCCGTCAACGATGTTTACACCGCTGAGCGCGCAATCGCCTCTAACAATGCGCAGGTTATCACTTTGGGCTCGCTCATCACGGGTGTCAATGTTGCTAAGATGTATGTGGACACGTTCCTTGCCAACGAATTTCAAGGAGGCGGTTCGGCAATAAAAGTTCAGAAGATGAATGATGTCGACGCGACCTATCGGAAAGAGCTGTTGACCCCAGACACAGTAGCGAACCGGGAGTGACGGGCTGCACCAATTTTGGGCGAGGCGTTGAGCTCGCGCACTGCATCACTCGACGTATCGCCTCCCTCGATAACAACGCGGGTCAGACCCTTGATTTCAACCCGATGCGGCGGCGGGTGCAAATTCATCCGTTCTGACTCCGGACCTTGTTTTTCAGAACCAGTGAACGTTCACAAGTGACCGCATGCGCTCGCTCGCTAAATCCGGTCTGTCGAGCACATTGGCCTGATCTGCCAGACGAAAAACATCCGAGTAATGTAAAATTCCCCGCGCCGATTGCATGCCGGCAGGCATGGTGAAATGGTTCTGATGTCCATTCAACCAAGCGAGAAAAACCACGCCTGCTTTGTAATATTGCGTTGGTGCCTCAAAGATTTTGCGGGACAAAGGAACGGTTGGTTCGATGATATTTCGAAACGTTGAGACGTCGCCTTTCGCCAGGTATTCTAGTGCTTTGGATGCCGAAGGGGCCACCGCGTCAAAAATGCCGAGCAAAGCGTGGCTGTGGTGCGCTCCATCACCCTCGATCAATTCTGCATAATTGAAGTCATCGCCCGTAAAGCAAAGCACTCCCTCCGGTAGTCGACTGCGCAGCGCCACCTCCTTGTCGTTCTCTAAAAGCGAAATCTTGATGCCCTCGACCTTGGCTTTGTTGTCATTGATAATATCAAGAACGGTTCCAAGCGCGCCTTCGAATGTTTCCGAGCCCCAGTAGTTTTTCAGCTGCGGGTCAAACATATCGCCAAGCCAATGCAGGACGACCTTGTCCTTGGTCTGCCGCAGGATATGGCCATAGACTTTAATATAATCCGCAGGGGATTTTGCCACCCGCCCCAAAGCCCGGCTCGCCATCATGATCGCACGACCGCCATGCTGCTCGACAAAACCGATCTGCGTCTCATAGGCGGCAATCACGTCATCGAGCGACTTCGCGTCGGCAGGCGAGAGATGATCGGTGCCGGCACCACAGGCAAGATCTGCGCCCGGCACAGTGCGGGCCTCCGCCAATGAGAGCCGGATAAGCTCTTGCGCCCCGGCCCAGTCCAAACCCATACCGCGCTGCGACGTATCCATTGCTTCGGCAATTTTGAAGCCGAGGCTCCAGAGGTGGTGACGAAACTGAAGCGTTGCATCCCAGTCAATCGCGGGACTCCCCCAAGGGTCGGTGTCGCGCAACGGGTCGGACACAATATGAGCCGCCGCATAGGCGATCCGGTTAAATTCCGGCGCAACTTTCGGACGCTCAATCGGTATGCCGGTGAGGCGATAGTCTTCAACTTTTCCATTCGCCCCCGGAAGTTTCAGCGCCTGTGTCATTAGGTTCTCCGAGAATTTACATCATCATAATTTGGAACGTTCCAAATTTCAAGCAAAAATTAGAGATTTTTGTCTGTGATAACGCAAAAAAAACACCGGAAAGCGCTTGACATATTTGGAACGTTCCAATTAAATCGAACATAAGATACGGATTACATATTCATGAACCCGCCAAAAGTCACGATCATCGATATTGCAAACGCCGCCGATGTGTCGAAATCGACTGTGTCGCTAGTGCTGCAAAACAGCCCTTTGGTGAATGAGCTGACGCGGGTCAAGGTCAATGCCGCAATACGCGATCTCGGCTATGTCTATAATCGCGGCGCAGCGAACCTTCGCCAATCCAAGTCAAAAATCGTCGGCATTGTGGTCAATGACTTGACCAACGGGTTTTTCGCGGAGCTCGCAGTCGGCATGGACTTGGTCGTCCAGTCGGCAGGCTATGTGCAGTTCATGGCGCATACCGGCGAGAACATTGACCGCCAGCGCGAGGTCATCGCCTCGATGCGTGAGCATGGCATAGCAGGGCTCATCTTGTGTCCGGCGCGGGGAACACAAATATCTGACCTCAAGCCACTGATCGAAAGCGGCATCCCTGTCGTGCTTGCCGTGCGCAATCTTCCCGGCTCAAAGGTATCGTCGCTGGTATCGGATAATCATGCCGGATCTGTGTCGGCAATTCAGCATCTCGCCGCCTTGGGTCATGATAAAATCGCCTTCATGGGCGGGTTTGCTGACACGGCGGTTTATCAGGAACGTCTGCAGGGGTATCGCGATGGACTGGTGGAGGCGGGTATCGTCTTACGCGACGACTTCATCATCAGTTCTGCACCGTCACGCGCAGGTGGCATTGACGCGATTTCCCGCTCATTAACTTTGCGCGACCGCCCGACCGCGGTGCTTTGCCTCAATGATGCTGTGGCGTTTGGTGTATGTGACGGCTTGCGCAGCGCTCGCAAAGAACCGGGTCGCGACTTTGCGGTGATTGGGTTTGATGATGTCATCGAAGCAAAATCTGCCGTCCCAGCTTTGACAACGGTTTCTGTTGATCCACAAGCTATGGGAAGCCGGGCCGCGCAGTTGCTGATGAAACAAATCAATTCCGGTCGCACCGAAGCGGAAAGTGTCACGACATCGGTGCGCCTGGTAGTGCGCGAAAGCTGTGGTGCGAACTTGAAATCCGCCAATAAGCGAGCAAGCGCATGAACAAGCATATCACTCCGGGTGAGGCGGCAGCAATGATCCCGGACGGGGTAATTGTCACCGTCTCGTCATCCAGCGGCCTAGGGTGCCCGGACATGATGCTCCGCGCCATTGGCGACCATTTTGACGTGACCGGACATCCACGCAATCTGACCACGTTGCACCCGATTGCCGCCGGCGACATAAGCGGCATCAAGGGCATCGACCACATCGCCAAGCCGGGCCTCCTCAAAAAGATTATCGCCGGTTCTTATCCGTCCGGCCCGTCCAGCTCCGAACCGCCAATGATCTGGCAAATGATTGGCAATAATAGCGTGGCCGCCTATAACGTCCCCTCCGGCATCCTCTTTGACATCCATCGCGAAGCCGCTGCCAAACGCCCCGGCGTTCTGACCAAAATCGGCCTTGACACATTCGTCGATCCGGCCCGCCAAGCCTGCGCGATGAACGCTTCCGCCGCTGCAGAGCCTTTGGTAGAAAAAGTAAAATTTGACGGCGAGGATTGGCTCTACTTCCGCGCCATTGTTCCGCAGGTCGCCATTATCCGCGCAACGACTGCCGATGAAAATGGCAATCTTACCTACGAGCATGAAGGCGCTTATCTCGGCGGTTTTGATCAGGCGCTTGCTGTGCGCAATAATGGTGGCATTGTCATTGCGCAGGTCAAACGCATTACTAAGAACGGCTCGCTGAAGCCGCATGATGTGCGGGTTCCTGGCGTCTTGGTGGACTATATCGTCGTCGATCCCAACCAGATGCAGACAACCCAGACGCAATATGATCCGGCAATATCGGGCGAAATATTCCGGCCGCTGGAAAGCTTCCATGTACCAGAATTTAATATCCAAAAAGTCATTGCCCGCCGTGTTGCGCAAGAGTTGGAAGCGGGTAGCGCGGTCAATCTTGGTTTCGGCATCTCCGCCAATGTGCCGCGCATTCTTCTCGAAGAAGGCCTGCATGGTGCGGTGACATGGGTGATTGAACAAGGCCCTGTCGGCGGTGTCCCGCTTCTGGATTTTGCGTTTGGTTGCGCGTCAAACGCCGAAGCTTTCGTGCCCTCGCCGCATCAGTTCACATACTTTCAGGGCGCAGGCTTTGATGCCTCTCTGCTGTCATTTCTTGAGATTGACAAGTCCGGTTCCGTCAATGTTTCCAAGCTCTCCTTCCGCCCGCATGTGACGGCGGGGGCAGGTGGCTTTGTCGATATTACCGCGCGGGCAAAGAAGATTGTTTTCTCCGGAATGTTCAACGCCGGTGCCAAGCTCTCGGTCGAGAACGGCAAGCTCATCATCGAAAAAGAAGGCAAGTTGAAAAAGTTCGTCAATGAGGTTGAGCATGTTACTTTCTCTGGCCTTCGCGGTGTAGAACAAGGACAGGACGTCACTTACGTTACCGAGCGCTGCGTCATGGTTCTTCGCCCCGAAGGCGTGGTGCTGACTGAAATCGCGCCGGGCGTCGATTTGCAGGTGCACATTCTTGACCAATCCGAATTTCCCCTGATTGTTTCTGATAAGCTGAAACTCATGGACGCCGCGCTCTTCTTAGATGCCCCGCTCGACCTAACCCTACCGGTTAAGCCCGCGCGCGTCTTGAAAGGAGCATCCCATGTCTGACGCGCGCATTAAGGTCAGTGTTGAAGACGCAGTCGCGACGATCACGGTCGCGCGCCCGGACAAGTTGAACGCCTTCGACATCGACATGCTGAAAGCGCTCGCCGCCGCATGTGACGACATCGAGGCCAATGCCGCCATTCGCGTCGCCATCATCACCGGCGAGGGTAAAG
>JANOYJ010000565.1:0-6401 GCA_031428815.1 Phyllobacterium sp. | reverse complement strand
GCTGAAGCATTCACGCCGCGTCGCAACAAGATACGACAAACTCGCCTCCAGCTTCATAGGTTTTGTGCTGCTTGCTACAATCAGAATGTGGATTAGGTTTGTCCACAAGACCTAGTCGATTAAACTAGTCGAAATATAACCTCAAAAACTCGAACGGTCAATGTGGGTTGTTAACCCAACGCCGCCAGAAACCGCTTCACAGTTTCTGCCATGCCATATTCCAGCGCGTCCGCCGTGAGTCCGTGGCCGATGGAGACTTCCGCCAAATGCGGGATGGCTTTGGCCAGCGAGTGGAGATTGGCGACGGTGAGGTCGTGCCCGGCATTGACAGCCAGGCCGAGGGATTTGGCTTTGCTGGCAGCGTCTGCGAGAAAAGTGAGTTCCAACTTTGCTGCTTTCGGTTGATTGTGTTTTGAACCATAGGGGCCGGTGTAGAACTCGACGCGGTCCGCGCCGGTTTCGCTTGCTTCATTCAAGCCCTTTACATCGGGATCCGCGAAAAGAGAGACACGGATGCCGTGGGATTTCAGACGGGCGACGACGGGCGTCAGAAGCTTTTGATGCTGGATAAAATCCCAGCCATGGTCGGATGTCGGTTGCGAGGGATCGTCGGGCACCAAGGTTGCTTGGTTGGGTTGATATTTCTCGACCAGTTTGAGGAAATCCTCGCTGGGATAGCCTTCCATATTGAACTCGGCTTTCGGAAACTCGTCATCCAAAAAAGCGCGGATTTCCGGCAGGTCGCTCATACGGATATGTCGCTCATCGGGGCGTGGATGCACGGTGAGACCATGCGCGCCGGCTTGCAGGGCGATGCGGCCGAGATGCGTAACGCTTGGCCAAGGCAAGTCGCGGCGGTTGCGCAAATAGGCGATGGCATTGATGTTGACGGAAAGTTTGGCTGGCATGACAATCTCGCTTGCTGCCCGCTACTTTCCACAAGCACGAAGCGACATCAATGCCAAACTTACCTCACTGGACTTGGTTCATGAACCGGCTCTCGCTCCCATGTCCGCGTCAGCTTGCGGTAATCTCCACCGGCGCTCTGTTGCAATCTGCACGACGTATCTGCCAGAGGCATTTGGGAGTAACGTTCCGATGCGGCGCTTGAGCCGTGTACGGGGGTCATCATGAACAAGATCGATGAATATTACATTGGTGCCGGGTTTGCGTTCCTGTTTTTCGGCATGGCATTCGGAATGTGGCTTGGAGCAAGCGAAAACCTGCACTTTTCCAATTCGCACGCACATGCAAATCTTGTCGGTTTTGTTCTTTCGGTACTGTTCGGGCTGATCTACCGATGTTTCCCGGCCATGAAACAGTCGCGGCTCGCCAAGCCCCAGTTCTGGATCTACGAGATTGGCGCTGTACTGTTTGTTGCTGGCAAAATCCGGGTTGACGCAACCACAAACGCAGATCTCGTCATATTCGGTTCGATTGTCGTGTTCGTCGGCACACTTTTGATGGTCATCATATTCGCCAAAAACCGCGAACCCGCCAGCGCACGACTTACCTGACAATCGTCAGCCGCTCCGCCGCCCGCGTTACCGCCGTGTAGAGCCAGCGGGAGCGCATGTCTTTGAAGGCCCAGCTTTCATCGAAAAGGACAACATTGTTCCACTGTGACCCCTGCGCCTTGTGCACCGTCAGCGCATAGCCGTAGTCGAAATCATCGTAGCGCTTTTTGGTTTCCCACGGGATATTGGCGTCCGGATCTTCGAATTGTGCTTTCAGCAATTTGATCTTTGCGACGCTGCGCTCCGGCTCGTCTTCTTCCGGGGAGACGAGGAGATTGATGCCGGGTTTCACCGTCTCCTTGGACGATGTCATCACCTTCCAAAGCGAGCCATTCAGTAAGCCCTTGGCGGGGTCGTTGCGCAAGCAGACAAGTTTGTCGCCCGCCTGAGGATGCGCACCGGCAAAACCCTTCAACTCGCGCAAGCGCTGGTTGTAGCGGCGTCTTGTGCGATTGGTGCCGACGAGCACCTGATCGGCATCAAGCACGAGTTCCTGCGTCACGTCATTCTTCGAAATAACCTGCGTGGTGCCATAATCGCCGATCATGAATTCGCGGCCTTCGCGCACATCCATGGCAAGACGGATGATCGGATTGTCCCGGGCTTGGCGATGAATTTCGGTGAGCAAATGATCCGGCTCATGGTCGGTGAAATAACCGCCTCCGGAAATCGGCGGCAGTTGGCCCGGATCACCGAGAACAAGGATGGGTGTGCCGAAACTCATCAAATCCTTGCCGAGATTTTCGTCCACCATAGAACATTCATCGACGATGATGAGCTTGGCTTTGGCGATGGGGCTTTGGCGGTTCAATGTGAATGTCGGCGACATTGACGTCTTGCCGGTGGTGATGTCGGCCACTTCCTCTTCGCCTTTGGGGCGGTAGATTAGCGAGTGGATGGTGCGGGCGTTGGTGGCGCCTTTGGAGCGCAAAACCTGCGCCGCCTTGCCGGTAAAGGCCGCAAACTGCACGTCGCCGCTCACCTGTTGGGCGAAATATTTTGCAAGCGTCGTCTTGCCGGTGCCGGCATAACCGAACAGACGGAACAAGGGGGTGCGGCCCTTGGTCAGCCAAGCGTCAACGGCCTTTAACGCTGCGTCTTGTTGAGGGGAGAATTGCATTTGCCGGATGTGGCAGGATTCGGGGGCAGGCTCAAGTGCGGCAAGTGAGCGGTGTTAGGCGAAGCGAAACGGCAGGCCGGAAATCAGCGCACGCACATAATTGGGCCGCTGGTAATAACCATTGAGCGGAACACGGTGCAAGGCAGTTGGCTGGTTGAGGCTGTCGCGGGTGAGAACACCCGGTTGGGTCGTTACTGCAAGCGCAAAGCCATGATCGCGCGCCGCTTTGGTTTCACGCTCGCTCACTGCTTTTTTACCGCCATACGGATAGGAAAAAGTCGTCACCGGCCTGCCGAGATAGGTTGAAATCGCATCCGCTGATTGGCGCATTTCGTCTTGAAGCCGTTCAACGCAAACCCGTGCGAGATTAGGATGCGACATCGTATGGGCACCAAGAGAGGCGAGTGGGTCCTCCAGCAATTGCGCCAGCTCCCGTCGCGTCATTATCTCCGCATCGACAATCGACATCGGGTCTATGCCGCAGGCTTTAGCGGCGAGGTCAATCTGAGCGATGGCGCCATCCTCACTGGCGGTTTCTAAAAATATCGAAATTCTATCAAAGGCCGTGATCTTGGCATCGCGATTTTGGCAGGACACAATCTCCGGACCATTTCCGAAATCAAAGGACAGCGAGGAAACCTCGTTGAGGAGCTTCTCGAGCGTTTCCCACCAGATTGTGCGTTTGCGATCGACGAAGCCGGGGGTCACAAACACGGTGTATGGAACATTGTGCTTCTGAAACACCGGTGCAGCGTATTCGAGATTATCGCTATATCCATCGTCCAAAGTGAAGCAAACGAACTTTCGGGTGTCGGTTTGGTCGAGGAGTAGATATGGCAGTGTATCGAGCGGCACTGGCACGAGGCCCAAATCCTTGGCAACATGAATGGCTGCGTCGAGAAACTCAGGTGTAATGGCGAGATGCGCGTTTGGATTGAAGGACTTCTTCATGTCGGGACGCACATGGTGCAAGGTAAATATTATGCCGCGCCCGCCTGCGGCGGGCAGAAATTTTGGCAGTTGCAACAGGTTAATCATACCGAGCGATGATTGGATAATCATCCGCTTGGTGATGCTTCGTAGCATTTGAAATCTATAGTTTCGAAGCATTCCTACCCCAGTTTTGACCGGTAAAACAAGCTGAACTATCCGCTATGAGTGCATAATGCAGCCGCGGCGGCTTCGTCGGCAAAGTTCTTGCATTAATGACTTAGCAATGAAGGATTGAAATTGGCTTAAGTGAAAGGCGGTTTATGCGCAACTTCTGTCCCGAGTCCTACGGAACAGTTTGGATTGTTATCTCAACATGGGCCAGAGGCTGAAGGCGAGCAATATACCCATCGAAACGTTGAACCATTTGAGCCGTAAGGGCACCGAAAGCCATTCGCGCAGTGCACTGCCAAAACCGGCCCAGCACGATACGCTGGGGACATTCACCGCGGCAAAAACGGTCGCGATGATGAGGACTGTGGCGGTATAGTTTTCCGGCACGGGATAGGTCGTCATCGCGCCCGCGGCCATGACCCAAGCCTTCGGGTTCACCCATTGAAACGCTGCTGCTTCAAGGAACGTCATCGGCCTTGCACTGGCGCTGCCTTCGCTCAACGAACGAGAGGTGACGATTTTCCACGCGATATAAAGAAGATAAATGCCACCTGCGAATTTCAGGATGGTGAAAACCACTGGGTAGGTTTTTAAGATCGCGCCGAGGCCGAAGCCGACGCCGAGCAACAAAGTGAGAAAGCCGCCGCCAATGCCCAGCATATGCGGGATTGTGCGTTTGAAGCCGAAGTTCACAGCGGATGCAAACAGCATCATATTGTTGGGGCCCGGCGTGATGGAGGTCACGAAAGCGAAGGTGATGAGGGCGAGGAGAGTGGCAGCGGTCATGTCAAGGCTGGTGCACTTCAAGTTCAAGCAGGCGGCCGATATAGGAGCGGACGAGGGTGACGGTGCTGAGCTGAATCTGTTCGATTTGGCGCAGAACCCGCGCGTCGGCGTCGAGCGAGCGCACTTGATCCGCCAGCACCATGCCGCGTGTTTTGGCGCCAGCGGGAAGCGGCACTTTGGTTGGCCAAGGATCCATGTTCCGCGTGATCGGACAAACGACAATTCGCCTTGAGACTTCGTGCATCAAGGCGCTGGAAATCACCAAAGCAGGCCGAATACCGGCTTGCTCAGTGCCCCGAATTGGGTAAAAATCGATCATAACGACATCCCCCGCATTGTTGGGATGCTCGTTAGTCAAAGTCATAGAAGCGCTCTGACCCTACATCGGGGCCCCAATCAACGGTCTCCGGCTCATTCTCCCAGCCCAAGAGCTTGATCTCAGCAACAATATCTTCAAGCGACGGCGCAAGCTGCTGTTTCGGCTTCTCGATCACGCCCTTGCCGTTCTGCACCGTCATCTCGATGACCTCGCCCTGCTTGATGCCAAGCTCCTCCATCACCGCCTTGGGCAGGCGGATGGCGGAAGAGTTGCCCCATTTGGAGACGGCGACGCGGGTCATGGTCAGGTTCCGTGTTGGATATACAATGTATATCTTTTAGTGAGCAAACGCAAATCACATCCCCTGCGGTCCGCGGTTCATGGCGGCGATGCCGGTTCGGCAGACTTCGGTGAGGCCGAGCGGGGCCATGATCTGAATGAACTGGTCAATCTTTGATGGCTTTCCGGTAATTTCAAAGATGAAATGACTGACATTGGCATCGACGACATTGGCCCGGAAAGCTTCAGCGAGACGCAAGGCTTCGACACGGGGTTCGCCCGTTCCAGCGACTTTGACCATGGCGAGCTCCCGCTCAACCGGCTCGCCGATATTGTTCTCTCGGGCGACGACGGTCAGGTCAACAACGCTGTGGACCGGCACGATGCGTTCCAGCTGGTGCTTGATCTGTTCGAGTATATGCGGCGTGCCACGCGTGACGATGGTGATGCGCGACAGGTGTTTGGCATGCTCGGTTTCCGAGACGGTCAGCGAGTCAATATTATAGCCGCGACCGGAAAAGAGGCCGATAACGCGGGCAAGCACGCCCGGCTCGTTGTCGACCAGAACCGAGAGCGTGTGGTTCTCAGGGAGTTCCTTTTCCTTGGTGATGAAATAGGCGGAACCGGAGGGCTGTTTAGCGGCGTTCATTTGGCGTCCTGACATAGTGGCTTGAAATCAAATCTGTGCGCTTGAGACAACATCAAACCAGCCCCTTGCCCGACGCATCAATGGCATTGGCCACAGCCTCATCCGTCGCCTCGTCCGGCAGGAGCATTTCATTGTGCGCTTTGCCGGAGGGGATCATCGGGAAACAGTTCGCTAGCGCGGCGACACGGCAATCGAAGATGACCGGGAGCTTGACGTCGATCATTTCGTCGATGGCGTCGTCCAAGTCTGCGGGCCGGTCAACACGGATGCCGTGGCCACCATAGGCTTTGGCGAGCATGACAAAATCCGGCATGGCTTCGGTATAAGAATTGGAAAGTCGGTTACCATGCAGCAATTGTTGCCATTGGCGAACCATTCCCATGTATTGATTATTCAGGATAAAAATCTTGACCGGTGCATTGTGCTGCACCGCGCAGGACATTTCCTGAATGCACATTTGGATTGAGGCGTCGCCGGCAATGTCGATGACGAGACTGTCCGGATGCGCCACTTGCGCCCCGATGGCAGCAGGTAGGCCATAGCCCATTGTGCCGAGGCCGCCCGAGGTCATCCAGCGGTTTGGCTCCTCAAAATGATAGAACTGCGCCGCCCACATCTGATGCTGGC
>JANOYJ010000564.1:0-4403 GCA_031428815.1 Phyllobacterium sp. | reverse complement strand
CCCGCTCATGCAGTCGTGAAGCGCCCTTGCCGTGCCCTGCCTGTGACATTACCTAACCCCTATGAAGCACACGCTCCGCGCCCTTATCGTCCTTATCGCCTTCGCGCTGCTTGGTGCGCCGTTTGGTATGGCGCGGATGATGGGCGGGCATGAAGTGCGCGGGCATCAGCAGCACCAAACTCCGCAGAAATCCGCACCCCATGCGACGATTATCGTTTGCGCTGCCTGTATCGGCGTGACTGCGCTGCCGGAGGCTATGCCGGAGCGTCCGCCTACCATAATGACGGCGGCGCTTGGAGAATTCTCCGCGCCCGAAGGGCTTCATGCGATTCCATTATTGCCCCCTCCCCGAAGCTGACACAGTCAAAAGCCTCCCTTCATGCGGGCAGGTACCACGCCGCCCGAAACTCTAATTTATAAAAAGGAAATGTCATGAAACGTAACTTTGTGATTGCCGCCGCTTTGGCAGTCGGCATTATCGCCACTTTTGCGATTGCTCAGGAGATGGATCACTCCAAGATGGATCATGCGATGGGCGATGGCATGATGATGATGTCCGGTGAGCCGAAAGGCGACCAAGGGCCTACCTCCAAGGCGTTTGCCAAGGCTAATGCCGCCATGCACAGCGCGATGGACATTGAGTTTTCCGGCAACGCTGATGTGGATTTTGCCAAAGGAATGATTGCGCATCATCAGGGCGCGATTGCGATGGCCAAAATCGAACTTGAATTCGGCAAAGACCCCGAACTTCGTGCACTGGCTGAAGGCATTATCAAGGCACAAGACAGCGAAATCGCGTTTGTGAACGCGTGGCTGGCCAAGAACACCAAGTAACAAAACCTATCGGCGCGGGCGACAATGTTCCCGCGCCGGTTTCAAGGCCGTGTTATGACAGACAGGGTTGAGGGCTTGGCATTGAAGATCATCATTCTTACCGGCCTGACGATGGTGGCTTTTGCGGCCAATTCGACCGTATGGCGCTGCGCACCGCCGATATAGACCCCGCAAGCGAACGGCGTCAAACCGGCCTCACAAATTGCGCCCTCAGTTGTTCAATCGGCGCGCGGCAATGGCAACCCTCAACATGATCGTTCACAAGCCCCATGGCCTGCATGAATGCGTAACAGGTTGTCGGGCCGACAAAACTCCAGCCGCGCTTTTTCAAATCCTTGGACAGACGGATCGAGGCCGCAGTCGTTGGCGCGGCGATGAGGCTGGCATGATCCGCGCGCGCGGGGCGCTCAGATGCCGGGGGTTCATGGCTCCAGAAATAGGCGGAGAGTGAACCGAATTCCTGTTTCAATTCGATGGCGCGGTTGGCGTTGTTGATGGTGGAGGCGATCTTGCCGCGATGGCGCACAATGCCCGCATCGGCAAGGAGACGGGCGATGTCCGCCTCGTCAAATTTGGCTACTCTATAAAAATCAAACCCGGCAAAACCGGCGCGGAAATTGTCGCGCTTTCTTAAGATTGTCAGCCAGGACAGGCCGGACTGGAAGCCTTCAAGACAGATTTTCTCGAATAACCGCGTGTCATCTGTGACGGGGCGGCCCCATTCTTCGTCATGATAGCGTTTGTATTCAGTGTCTTCGCCCGGCCACCAGCAGCGGATTTTATCGTCCACGCTGCATATCAAGCCTTTTTCCAGCACCAGACTCATTCATTCATTCCCGATTCACCTTGTGACGATACACTTCGGTAACCACAGCAAAAGCTTTACGCAACAAATCGCATTTTATGAATGGCGGTTTACCTTTCAGGGACGCGAAACGGGCAGAATGCTGACATGGACTGTCAGGAACTGGCAGTTGCTCTAACGTGAGTGCATTGATGAAGCGTCTATTAGTTTCGGTGTTTGTTGTTTCGGGTTTGATGTCTGGCGCTGCTCTGGCGCAGGATCGCTATGCGAACCGGCCCGGCGTGGTCATTTCGTCAGACCTGTCGGCACCTTGGGTGATGCAACTTAACAATCCGAAACTCAAAATCCGGCGCACTCTGCCCGCCCCTGTTGTGAGCAACCGGCAAATTGTTATCGGCGCGACCATAACGACGCGGCAGGCCCCCCGCAGTGCCGAGCCAATTAACCGTCAAGTTCATAACTATAACAATGTCATTAAAATCGGACCGGATGGTTTGATACAGCCGCTATCGCTCGCCCCGCGCTCCAAAAAGATTGCGGGCAGAACTATTGATGCGATGTTCCTGCCGCAGCAAGTTGCATATTCTGGCGGCGAGAAAGCGGGAACTATCGTCATCGACACTGACCAGAAATTCCTGTTTCTCGTTGGCGGCAACGGAACCGCCCGACGCTATGGCGTGGGCGTCGGCAAAGCCGGATTCGTGTGGACCGGCACAGAAAAGATCGCCCGCAAAGCCGAATGGCCCAGCTGGACGCCGCCGGAAGAAATGAAAATCCGCGTGCGCCAGGACGAAGGCCGCATTTTGCCTGACAGGATGGAAGGCGGACCGGAAAATCCTCTCGGCGCACGCGCTATGTATCTCGGCAATTCGCTCTACCGCATCCACGGTACCAACCAACCTTGGACCATCGGGCAGAATGTGTCATCCGGTTGTATCCGTATGCGCAATGAAGACGTTGTCGATCTATATGAGCGCGTGAAGGTCGGCACGACGGTCATCGTTATGTAGGTTTTTGAGTTACGAGGGGCGTGGGGCAGAGAGCAAAAAATTGCAAATGCCTTACGAAAGAGAAGCGGCGCTTGGGGACAGGCGCCGCTTTTTCTTTATCTGCCACTTGTCGCGGAGTGATGAAAGGTTGGGTGATAGCCTTGTTTGAATACCTTAGAGATAGAAGGCGGGGTTAGCAGCGTTAAGTGAGCGCCGTGTGTTTCTGATCGTTCAATGGGTGTTGAATAGCCGTGAAAGTTCCAAGGCAGCAATTGTCCCGACTTTTTGGCATAAGGCAGACCTTCGAGCGCGATCATGGCTCCATTTGGTAACGTCGCGAGATCGTCGAATGCTATGACCCCTGCCCCGATGCCGGAAACACAGCGTTCCCGATGCAGAACTTCATCCATATCGTCGGCTTTTGGCACGTCAGTCATACCAAATGCCTCGCACCAGACTTGCGAAAACCGCTTGAAATCCGCCCGCCTGCACTCCGCGCAAGGCCGGTGCCCGGCCGCAAAGGCTGTCACCTCATCGAGAAAAAACAACTCTGTATAGCTGTGCCCCATCACATTGCGCTGGCGGCCACGGAATTCGCAGACACAGGCAATCCAACGTTTTGATGCAAAGCGCTTGTTAAGGGTTTTCGTCGCCGGATCATGAACGCGCCCGCCGCGATTGCCCATCATGGTGCCGCGTGCCTCGACAATGTGTATAGTTCCAAAGGGATCAACGCGGTTTTGCAGCGGCATATTTTGCTTGCCTCACTGATTTGTTCAGCAATCGTTAACCACGATTGTCAACAATTGGAAAAAGGTTATACGACGAAAATAATGCGGCGGGATTTTATGCGCGTTCTTGTGGTTCAAAATTTTGATTCGACGGGTCTCGGCCAAATGGGCGAGGCGCTGGAAGAAGCTCAAGCAAAGATCGAAATCAGCAAGCCCTATTTGGGCGAGCAACTACCGGCAGGCATTGACGCCCATGATGCGCTGATTGTTTTGGGCGGCGGGCAAAATGCGCTCGCCGATGACGCTCATCCCTATTTGCCGCGACTTGCCGCGTTGATGCGTGAATTTGCGGAAGGCGACAAGGCGGTGCTCGGCATTTGCCTTGGTAGTCAAATTCTTGCCCGGGCGTTCGGGGCGACGAACCTGATTGGCGCCGCGCCGGAGTTTGGTTGGCAAAAGATCGACCTGACGGAAGACGCCGCACACGATCCGGTCCTGTCAAAAGTGCCCGCTTCGTTCCCGATTTTCCAATGGCATGATGACACGTTCACTTTGCCCGAGGGTGCTGTGCGGCTCGCCGCCAATGACGCCACGCAAAATCAAGCCTTCCGCGTGCACCGCGCCGCCTATGGCATCCAGTTTCACTTTGAAGCGGATCGACCCTTGGTCACCAAATGGAATGAACGCTTCGCCGATGTGATTGCCTCGAGGCAGCCGGATTGGACGGAACGATATTCCAGCGAAGCCGAGCGGCATGGACCGGTGGCGGATGATGTCGGCAAGAAGATCGCACGGGCTTGGGTGAAGCAGGTGCGGGTGGGTTAGGCTGGGCCAGCAAGCAGTCTATCAATGTCACGTCGAGCGTCGATTATCGTCACAATTGTGACGATCTCGGCCTCCCTATCATATCGATGCAATACAAGGTGATTGCGGAAAACGAGACAGCGATATTTTTCATTGTAGGCACGGTTGGACAAAGGAAAATCGCGAAGCCGCTCGCAACGTTTCTTCAACCCTTCGACATATTTGTTGGCTGACTTTGGG
>JANOYJ010000563.1:0-5688 GCA_031428815.1 Phyllobacterium sp. | reverse complement strand
CAGCTTGTCCGCATTCGGATGCCGTTCGGCGGTCAAAACCTTGGCGATAGTAAACGGCTTGAACGCGGCTTTGTCATCGACGCTTTCGACTTCAAGGCCGATCTTGGTCAGCCGCTCGCAAATGGCGTCAAGTGCAGCGTCGGTGTCGAGATGGTCTTTGAGCCAGGAGAGGGTGAATTTCACGTATGATTTCCTTTAGAAACTAGGTGCGCACGCAATACATCATTCACACGGCTTTGCCAGCCGGGGCCGGTATCGCGGAAATGCCGGACTATGTCCGCATCCAGCCGCATGCCGACCCGCTCCTTGACCGGCGATTTCTGCGGTCCGCGCTCGCCGCGCATGCGCTCTAAGGCTTCGATGATTTCGGGAATGACCTCAGATGATGGGCGAAAATGCTTGAAATCCTCATCTGTCAGTTCGCGGACTTCACCATCCGCATCTGTCAACGGTGGTCGGTCAATTGGCAGTGTCCTGATATTTTTTCTGTTCACGTTCATTGGCTTTCCTCAAAGATATGACGCGGATTTTGTCGTCCCTGAAAGTCCAGCAAAGAACGCAAAGCCTCTCGTCAAGATAACCGGTGGAGACAAAGCGCGGCTCGCCATAAGCGAGGCGATTGTCTTGAACCGTGTATTACCGCTCAAACCGAAAACGGACGACATCTGCAAAATCAAGCCCGCGCTCGCGCAGCGTGTCTTGGCGTTTGCTCTCGTCCCATTCCAATTCCATGTTTCATATCACAATCATTTAATTGTGGCCACAAATAAATCAAGGTGCCAAAACTTTATCGCCCAGAACTGCTCGCAGCTGGCGTCGAGCGAGGCGTCGGTTTCGAGATGGTCTTTGAGCCAGGAGAGGGTGAATTTCATTGTCGTTTCTACCTTAAGAACTCAGCCCCGCAAACAGCGTCGGCATGTCCAGCGGCCTGAACCCATAATGCGCCAGCCACCTGACATCGGCATCGAAGAACGCCCGCAAATCCGGCATGCCATATTTCAGCATGGCGAGGCGGTCTATGCCCATGCCCCAGGCGAAGCCTTGGAACTCGTCGGGGTCGAGGCCACCGGCGCGCAGCACATTGGGATGCACCATGCCGCAACCGAGGATTTCGAGCCAGTCTGTGCCTTGGCCGAAACGCACTTCGCCGCCCGAGCGGTCGCATTGGATGTCGACTTCAAGGCTTGGCTCCGTGAACGGGAAGTAGGACGGGCGCATGCGCATATTGAGGCTGGGCACCTCGAAGAAGGCTTTGCAGAACTCTTCCAGCACCCATTTCATGTTGGCGACATTGGCGGTTTTGTCGATGACCAAACCCTCAAGCTGATGAAACATCGGCGAATGGGTGGCGTCGGAATCCATGCGGTAGGTTTTGCCGGGAATGACAATGCGGATCGGCGGCTTTTGCCGCTCCATCGTTCGTATCTGCACCGGCGATGTGTGCGTGCGCAGGACCTTGGCTTTACCATCCGGTCCAGGCTGCATGAAAAACGTGTCGTGCATCTCGCGGGCCGGATGGCCTTCGGGGAAATTCAACGCGGTGAAATTGTAATAGTCGGTCTCAATGTCAGGGCCTTCGGCAATGGCAAAACCCAGATCGCCGAAAATGGCGGTAATTTCATCAATGACTTGACTGATCGGATGAATGCGGCCGCGCTCGGCAGGCGATTGCGCGACGGGGAGCGTCACATCGACGGTTTCGCGTTTCAGCCGCTCATTAATTGCGACATCGCGCAGTTTGGTCTTCTGACTGGTCAGCGCCTCGCTGATGCGCTCTTTCAAGGTATTAATCGCGGGGCCAGCGGTTTTGCGCTCATCGGGCGACATGGCACCAAGCGATTTTAAGAGTTCTGAAATCGAACCCTTTTTACCAAGCGCGGCAATGCGCACCGCCTCAATCGCGGCCTCATCGGCAGCGGCGGCAATATCGGTCATCAGACCTTGTTCGAGTGAGTCAAAATTCGACATCTAAATCCTAGCCCATTTTCAAACAAAAACCCGCGCCGGTTTGTCCAGCGCGGGTTCCCAAAATTCGTTTAATGCTTGGGGAAGCGCTGACGCTTAAGCGGCGACGGCTGCCTCAAAAGCATTCGGCGTGGTATTTTTCAAATATTCCAGCGCCTTCTTCGATGCAGCAACCAGATTGGCAAAGGCTGCGGCTTCGTGGATGGCCATGTCGGACATGACTTTACGATCCACAACGATGCCAGCCTTGGTGAGGCCGTCAATGAAACGGGCATAGGTCAGGCCGTGTTCGCGCACGGCGGCGTTGATACGCTGAACCCAAAGACCGCGGAATGAACGCTTCTTGTTCTTGCGGTCGCGGTAGGCATATTGCTTGGAATGATCGACGGCAGCTTTCGCGGCGCGGATTGTATTCTTACGACGGCCACGAAAGCCCTCGGCTTGCTTCAGTACTTTTTTGTGCTTGGCGTGCGAAGTGACGCCTCTTTTGACGCGGGCCATGAAATGATCTCCTTAAAGGGTACGATTGAAACTAGAGGCTATTCGGCAGGAAGATCTTCACGATCTTCGCATCAGCAGCGCACAAAACCATTGTGCCACGTGCATCCCGGATAAACTTGTTCGAACGTTTGATCATGCCATGGCGCTTGCCGGCGGCAGCGGCCATAACTTTGCCAGTTCCGGTGATCTTGAACCGTTTCTTGGCGGCGGATTTGGTCTTCATCTTGGGCATTTTGCTCTCCTTGAACTCTAAAAAGCAGCGAGACAGACCAGTCCGCCGCAAGCATAAGAACCGCCATGGCATGCCCTGCCAGACGGTTCGACACGCGGCCTCTTAGCCGCAGGGGCTACGAACCGCAAGGGTGTAGATTGATTTTACTCAAAATTCCGGGCCGAAGCCCGGATAATCATTTTGGCGAAAGAACCATGGTCATCTGACGACCTTCGAGACGGGGCTCGGATTCGACCTTGGCGATCAGCAAAGTGTCTTCCTTGACCTTGTCGAGCACTTTCATGCCGAGCTCCTGATGCGCCATTTCGCGGCCCCTGAAGCGAAGCGTAATCTTAACCTTATCGCCTTCTTCGAAGAACCGCTTCACCGAGCGCATTTTCACTTCGTAATCATGAATATCAATGCCCGGACGGACTTTGATTTCCTTGATTTCAACGATTTTTTGCTTCTTGCGCGCTTCGGCCTGTTTCTTCTGAGTCTGATATTTCATGCGGCCAAGATCAACGATCTTGCAGACCGGAAGCTCATCATTATGGGCATTGCCCGCGATGACCACGAGGTCCATGCCAGCTTCTTCAGCCATGGCGATGGCGTCAAGTGTATCGACTTCTCCGTGATTTTTTCCTTCGGCATCAATCAGTTGGATGCGGGGAGCGCGGATGTCACGGTTGGCTTGAGGACCGTTCTTTTCGGCAGGTGCGGCTCTAAATGGACGGCGAATGGGCGTTGTCTCCTAGACTATTTCGGGAAATGTAAAATGTGTCGCGCAATTTGCGTTTTGAGCGGTTGTTGTCAATAGCATAGGACAATGAAAACATCACCCCTTCATTCACATTTGGCGGAGACAGGTTGTTGGCAGTAAAATCGATAAACGTTGACGGGCTGAATATCGCCTTTTTGAAGCGGGAAGGGTTGGCGCCGGGCTTGGTTTGGCTGGGTGGATACCGTTCTGACATGAATGGCACAAAGGCCGAGTATATCGATGCTTTTGCTAAGCGAACCGGTCGGGCGTTTCTGCGGCATGATTATTCGGGGCACGGGCAATCCGAAGGCTCTATGCATGACGGCACGATCAGTGCGTGGGTGAAACAGAGCCTTGCCGTATTTCATGCGCAAACCTTAGGCCCGCAGTTTTTAATCGGCTCGTCCATGGGCGCGTGGATCGCGCTCCGAATGATTGAGGATCTGGCTAAGGCTGGAGAAAGCCATCGAGTTGCGGGATTGGTGCTGATTGCGCCTGCGCCGGATTTCACTCTTGATCTGATTGAACCCAAACTCACTGACGCGCACCGCGAGGAATTGGCCGAGAAGGGCTATTTCGAGGACGGCTCCGATTATCTACCAGAGCCAAACCGGTTTTCACAAAAGTTTCTTGAGGATGGACGCGCCAATCAGGTCATGGGCAAGATTATCGACACCCATTGCCCGGTTCACATTTTGCAAGGGATGCAGGATCAAGATGTGCCCTATGAACATGCGCTGAAACTCGCCGCGCATATCTCAAAAGATTCGCTCACCATGAGCCTTATCCCGGATGGTGACCACCGGCTTTCAAGGGAACAGGATTTGATTATGCTGGAAAATGCTGTTTCAGCGATTCTTCTGAAATTTTCTCCCAAGGATTGATATGCGCCCCTCTATTATCGCTTCCGCCTTTGTCGCAGCGATTGTTGGCTTTGGTGGAACCATTGCGATTATTATTTCCGCAGCAGAGGCTGTTGGTGCGACGCCCGGCCAGAAGGTGAGCTGGGTCACCGCCATTTGCCTGGCCATGGTCGTGGAAACGGCTTGGCTATCATGGCGCTACAAAGCACCAATTGTCACGGCTTGGTCGACACCGGGCGCATTGCTGATTATCGCAACGACCGGCTATTCGATTGAGGCGGCGGTGGGCGCGTTTATTGTCACGGCGCTGCTCATTATCTTGACCGGATTTTTCTTACCGCTGATGCGGCTGGTGGAGCGGATACCGGCATCGGTGGCGTCCGGCATGTTGGCGGGGATTTTGGCGGCCTTTGTGATCGGAGCGGCAAAGGCGGTAGCGCTTGATCCTTTGTTGATCCTGCCGCTCGTTGCCCTGTTCTTTGTGTTCCGTCTATGGAACCCGGCTTTGGCCGTGCTTGCGGTCCTTATCGGCGGGACGATCTATGCGTTCGCTTTGCAACGGATGACCGGCTTGCCCGTTTTGGAACTCACGTCGCTTCAGCTTATCAGGCCGCAGTTTTCGTTTGGGGGCGTGTTGGGTCTTGCCATTCCGCTCTATCTTGTGACCATGGTCTCGCAGAACCTTGCGGGTCTCGCTGTCCTCAGAGCCGCGGGTTACACGCCGCCGCCCGGCCCCTTGCTCTGGTTTACGGGCTTAATGTCGCTTGTTACCGCCCCGCTTGGAGCGCACACGACCAATCTCGCCGCGATTTCTGCTGCCATCTGCACCGGGCCGGACGCGCATCCTGACCCCCATCAACGCTGGCTGACCGGGCCGTTTTATGCGGGAACTTATCTGATCTTTGCCGCCTTCGCCGCCTCGTTCGTCTCGCTCTTCGCCTCTATGCCCAAGCCGCTCATCGCCTTGATCGCGGGGCTTGCGCTCATTTCGGCCTTTTCCAACGCACTCGATATTGCGCTTCGTGAGCCAAAAGAGCGGATCGCGGCAATGGCAACTTTTGCCACCACCGCTTCCGGCATTGCTTTTTTTGGCGTCGGTGCAGCGTTTTGGGGGCTGGTAATCGGTCTCGCCGTGCTTGGGCTCGACCGCCTCAAAAACTGATTTATTGAGCGGCAGCCAACTGCACAAACAGCTCTGCAAAGGTCTTTTTGGCTTTGCCGGGATGTTTGACGGCTTGCGACGCTTCAAGGTTCGCCGGGGTTCCGACTGCGATCAGCGCCACCATACCCATTCCATAATGCGGCGCGCATTTGACGCCGTAGATACCGTCGCTCGTCACTGTCAAAGAAAACTCCTTGCCCATCTCACCTTTGAACATTTCCAC
>JANOYJ010000562.1:0-1650 GCA_031428815.1 Phyllobacterium sp. | reverse complement strand
ATGGCTGGAGCGGAGACTCCTACCCCAATACTCGGAACAAATTCTTGATGTGACCCTTGCAATTGCTCGTCGCTGCGCCGCACTGCATGTTCCCAATCCTCAGCCCTACCGTGATGCCTTCATCGCCGCGACAGCGCTGGTTCACAACTTGACGCTCGTCACGCGCAACACCAAGGATTTTGCAACAACAGGTGTTAGACTACTGAACCCTTGGGAACCTTAACGCCGTTTCTCTAATGGTTTTCGCCGCTGCACAATGCAATGTCTGCCCTGAAGATGCCTCTTACGAGGTGAAACCGAAAGCTGGTTAAAGCCGGCGCCGCCCCCGCGACTGTATAGAGCGATGCGCAATACTCAAAGCCAGGAGACCGGCCGTCACACTGCGTTATCGCGAAAGCGGAATTCGGTTTTCAGATAGGATTGCCGGTCAAGTCGAGCTAAACGCACTCAGTGCATAAAGGGGCGGTGGGCCCCGGAGGGACAAAAATGAAGTTTCTATTGGCCGTTTTGGCAATCATTCTAACGCCGGTCGCGGCGTTGGCGCATACAGGCGTCAGTGAAACATCCGGCGTTATCCATGGATTTATGCATCCGCTTGTCGGCATGGATCATGTTCTGGCAATGGTCTCGGTGGGCCTCCTTGCCTATACGCTTGGTAGGCGTGCGCTCTGGATGGTGCCTTTGGCCTTTGTTGCCATGATGGCATTTGGCGGACTGCTGGCAATTGCTAAGGTGAGTGTTCCCTTTGTTGAGCTGGGCATTGGCCTTTCAATCATCGTGATCGGCATGGCTGCCGCGCTTGGACCGAGAATACCCGTGGCAGCAGCTATAGCGCTTGTCGGCACATTTGCCATATTCCATGGTGTCGCGCATGGCGCGGAAATGCCAATAGGTATTTCAGGACTTGCCTATGCAGCAGGCTTCATGCTGGCGACTGCGCTGTTACACATTGCGGGCATTGCAGCGTGCTTTGGATGTGCGAAATTGATTGGCAACTATGGTCATTTGGTTGCGCGTATCGGCGGGGCGCTTGCCGCAATCCTTGGCGTCGCAATTGTTGGTGGCGCAGTTTAAACCGAAATAGCGGTCAAAAATCCGGTCAGGTCATCGGTCGTGTAATCCACATGATCGCCGTCCTGACCATCTTTCTCCCAAGCCTCAACAAAATCACCGTCGAAGTTTTTAGGCAGGATGAGAACCGTCGACATGCCGACGGCTTTGGCCTCGACAAGATTGCGCGCAAGGTCCTCAAACATCGCGGCCTGCGGACCGGTTACCGCATGGCGTTTCAAGAATTTTTCATAGGTTTCCCGCGCCGGTTTCGGCATCAAATCAGCAGCCACGATATCAAAAATATCATCAAAGTGGTCAAGAACGCCAAGCTGCGCCGCCGCCCGCTCCGCATGGCCCCGGTCGCCGTTTGTGAAAATGAACTTGCGGCCGGGCAGCGATTTTATAACAGTACCAAGCGCCGGATTGGGGTCAAGCCAAGAATAGTCGATGTCATGCACCTTGGCGAGGAAATCGAGATAATCGACACGATGCTCGAGCATCAAACCCTTCAATGTCGTGCCGTACTTCAAATAGAATCCTTTCTGAATAGTCCGTGCTTCCTCGCGGGGCAGTCCGAGCAATTGCGCGACGTAGGAG
>JANOYJ010000561.1:0-4043 GCA_031428815.1 Phyllobacterium sp. | reverse complement strand
CAGCCAAACGAGGATCGCCTTGCGCCCCGGCACCCGACGCTGGTTCAGAAGATAGGCCGCCGGAATGCCGATTGCGAAGGCCAGAAGGTTGCCTATAGCGCAAACCATCACGCTGTTCATAAAGGCACCGGAAAAGCCGCTGGTCATCCAGGCCTTCTCAAAATGCTCCCAGACCGGAGTAAAGAACCAGACCGGAGGCATGGCGAAGGCATCGTTGCGGTTTTTCAGCGCGATCATGGCGATCCACAAGATCGGAAAAAACGAAACGGTCGCAGCGGAGATGGCCACCGCGTATCGGCCGACTTGGGATAGGGATTTTGTTTTCATGACGGGTCCTTTTCATCGGTGTCCAGCCGCAGATAGGCAAGGCACAGCAACAAAATGATCAACGAGAAGACCACGGAAATGGCCGCTGATTCGCCAAAGCGGTGAAACTTGAACGCCGTCTGATAGGCCAGCGTCTGTACAACTTCGGTGGCTCTTAAAGGTCCGCCGCCCGTGGTGCCAAAAATGATGTCGAAGACCTTTAGTGTGTCAACCGTGCGGAAGATGATGACGGTGATCAGCACCGGCTTCAGCATCGGTAGAGTGATGTGGCGGAAGGTCTGCCAAGAACTCGTCCCCTCCAGTCGCGCCGCCTCGAAGGGTTCGGCGGGTAAGCCTTTTAGCGCCGAGGACAGGATGATGAAGCTGAAAGCTGTCTGCCACCAAGTGTCGATCATGATGATCGACGGCATTGCCCAAGGCACGGTGCCTAACCAAGCCGGGCCTTCGATGCCGATCAGCGACAGTAGATAGTTGATGACGCCTTGCGTCGGGTCCAAAAGCACTTTCCAGACCAGCGATACGGCGATGCCTGAAACCATCAAGGGCATGAGCAAAAGCGTACGAATAAGCCCCGCCCCGCGGGTGATCCCGTTGATGGCAAGCGCCAGGCCAAGACCCAGCAGAGTTTCAATAACCACTGCGGAAACCGAAAACACCAGCGTGTTCAGGAAAGCTCCGCGATACTGAGCTTTGGTCAGAACCGTGATGAAGTTTGTCAGTCCGACAAAGTTGCTGGTCTTGCCCCAGTTCCAGTCGGTGAAGGACAAGTAAACCGAGTAAATCACTGGATAGAAGGTATTAAGTGCCAGCACGATCAGTGCGGGAGCGAGTAACCAATAGGACCTGTAAGCCTTACGTTGCATGGTTATTTCCCTGATCGGTGCGCAATCGGATTGAACGACGAGGAGGGCGGCAAGATGTGCGCCCTCCCCCTAGGGTTACTTGAGCGTGGCCGCGACTTCTTCTTGCAGGGCGTTTGTCGATTCCTGTGGATCGGCACCGCCGGCAATTTGCTGAATCGTATTGACAATCTGAAGCACCGTTTCGCTCCAGCCTTCGCGGAAGACAGAAGTCGGACGTGTGTGCTGCATTTGGGTCTGCACCGCAGCAATATAATCCGGGTTCAGTGCAGCTTTGTATCCAGCATCAGTCCAAGAGGACAGCCGCGGTGCGCCGCCAGTCTTCTTGCCAAACTCTGTCGTCATCGACTTGCCTGTAGCCCATTGCACAAAGAGCCAAGCCGCATCCTTTTTCTCGGAATTCTTCGGAATGGAGATACCCCAGGACCAATGGCCGCTATAGCCAACGTCACCGATTACAGGCGGCAACGGCGCATATCCAACCTTGCCGACAACCTTTGACGAGGCCTTGTCTTCAAAGCTGGGGCCAAAGACTGAAGCGTCAACAAAGAATGCTGCGTGTCCATCGGCAAAGAACCGGCTTGCATCCTCCCATCCGTAGGAAAGCACGCTGGGTGGACCGGATTTCAACAGACCGGCATAATGGGAAAGGCCCTTGGTAATTTTCGGATCGTTGAAGCGTGGTTTGCTCCAATCACCGTCGAACCAAACATTCTGCGGCAAGACAATGGGGTCACCACCCCAAGCATTGAAGACGATACCGGTCATTGTATCGACGAGTTCGGCGGAAAGCTTGCCGCGCATCGTTGCGCCGAAATCGTCGCCATTGCCGGCGGCCGAAACCTTGGCGGCGGCATCAATCAACTCGTCCATTGTCGCCGGGACTTTGCCATCCAAATATTTGGCAACGAGGTCTTTATTGTAGAAAAGGGTATATGTCTCAAAGGAAATGGGGATGGAATAAAGCTGTGCGGCGGCATCGCCTACCGGAAAGCTGGCTCCTTGAAGGAAGCCTGCCGGGAAATCACTTACCTCATACGCTGCCTCAGTCTTATTTGCGTCAGCAATGTATGGAGACAGCGGCTCAACCGCCTCTGCCTTCCACTGTTCAAACAGCGCAGAATCCATTTGCACCATGTAAGCGTCTGCAACCGGTTCCGTAGAACGCACAGCAAGGTTCATCCGGTCGCTGTATAAATCTTCTGCAAAGGCGCTCAGGTTAACCTTGATGCCAGTCGCGGCCTCGAACTCCGAAATGTGTTCGCGCAAGCCGTTCGTCCACGGATTTTCGCTGGCCATAACTGTGATTTCTTTGCCCGATTGGGATTTCCAATCAATTGCAAGCGCAGGAACTGAGGCCACCGACAGCGCTGATGCGGTCGCAAGACCCCCTAAAAGCCATTTTATACTCAATTTAATATCCTCCCAAGACAGAGTTGCATTGACAACTTGTATTAACAAGCTAACATGTGGATGTCGAGTCATAATTTCGAACGTTTTTGGGAGTGACAAATTGGGCGAGCTTAAGTTCCGCAGGATGGGAGTTCGCCGCACCGGGGGTGTGCCCATCTATGCGCAGGTAGCTGATATTCTCGCCGATGATATCCAAGGTGGTTCAATAGGAAACGAAGGGCCGCAACTGCCATCAGAAAGCGCATTGGCAAAAGAATTCAAGGTCTCCCGCGTGACCGTCCGTCAAGCGCTAAAACGGCTGGAGGCGCGCGGGCTGATCTACAGCGAACAGGGTCGCGGCTATTTCAAGACGGCCACGCGAATGGGTGGTGTGTCGGGCTTTCATAGCTTCACCCATGAAGTTCAAAAGGCGGGTGGGGTTCCAGGCGCTGTGGTTCTGGAGTGTCGGGTCGTCGACCAGCTTCCGGCCGATATGCAGGCGCATCTAAAGGTGCAGCACCCCGCTAATGTATCGCTGCTTTATCTCAAGCGTATACGCACGATAAATTCTGAACCGGTCGCGGTGGAAGACGCTTATTTGCCGGTTAATATGTATCCAGGCATCGAATTGGCGAAAATGGGAGAAGGCTCGCTCTACAGTCAGATCGAAAAGCGTTGGGGTATTGTGCCGGCGTGGACAGACGCCCTGTTCAAACCGGTTGCAGCATCGGAGGAGCAGGCACAAGCGCTTCGTATACCGGTCGGCAGCCCCTTATTGGTTGCTTGGCGTGTCACGCTGACCGAAAACGATCAGGTTGCCGAGTATGTTAAATCCACATATCGGGGCGATGACTTCATGCTTCATGTCAGCCGCTATCGTCTGACGGATTGAGGAACCATGACAGAGAAGTTGTTCATTGGGCTCGACATAGGCGGTGGCAGCACCAAGATTGGTCTTGTCAATTCGGATGGAGCCATTTTGGCGCGTCATCGCATTCCGGTTATTAATGGCGAAGATGCCCCCCAGATACTCAACTCCTACGGTTCCGCCATTGAAACCCTGCTGCGCGACGCAAATGTCGCACAGCTTGGTGGCATCGGCATCGGCTTCCCGGGTCATATCCTCCCTGACTTCGCAACAGGCGCGAACAGTAATGTTCCCGCTCTGGACGGGAAGCCGATTGCCGATATTCTCGCTCGCCGTTTCGGCTGCCCTAGCCGTTTGATCAATGATGCTGACGCCGGCGCAATTGCAGAATATCACTTTGGCGCTGGGCGTGGCGTAGACCGTCTTTTGCTTGTTACAGTCGGTACCGGCATCGGGGTCTCTCTGGTTGTCGGTGGTGCACCGTTCAATGCAGCCAATGGTGCTCTTGGTGACGCTGGCCATATCGTACTTGTGCCCGAGAACCCGGTGAGATGTCGCCAAGGTTGTCTTGGCTGTCTGGAATCCGTCGCCTCCGG
>JANOYJ010000560.1:0-1902 GCA_031428815.1 Phyllobacterium sp. | reverse complement strand
CAAGATGAAACAGTGCCATTTGTCTATGCAGGCGCCGCAGTAATCCACCCGCGGGTTTTCAATGGCGCGACCAAAGAACCGCAATCACTGAACCGCCAGTTCAACAAGGCGATGGCCGATGGCCGCTTGTTTGGAATGCCGATGCAAGGTGATTGGATCACGGTCGGAACGCCTGATGCCATTCCCGCTGCCGAGGCGGTGGTGAGGAAGCGCAAGCACCGCATATGAACCTACGCCACGCCGCCAATGTGTTCGCCAGTGCGCCAGGCGTGCCGTTTCTCACAACCCTCGTTGATGCCGTCCTCTCAGGCAATCTTGGGTTTGACGCCATTGACCCAAACGACCCGCTGACGCTCGGCTCAACCACAATCTACGTTCCCACCCGCCGCGCCGCCCGCGCTTTGCGTTCACTCTTCGCCGAGACGAGTGGCTCCAGTTCCGCCATTCTTCCGACCATCCGTCCCTTGGGCGATTTTGACGAAGATGCGGGTTTTTTCACAGCTACCGGTCCCGAAGCACTTTCATTAGCGCCACCCATTTCGTCAGATGACCGGCTACTGACATTGGCACGCCTGACCCAAGCGTGGTCGAAACGTCTTGGCGGTGTCATCCCCTCACTTATGGGCGATGAACCTGTCATGCTTCCCCGCACCGCCGCCGACGCCATTTGGCTCGCCCGCGATCTCGCCAATCTCATGGACGAGATGGAACGCGAGGGCGTGTCATGGGAGAAACTTTCCACAGTAAATCCTGATGCGCTGTCGGGTTGGTGGCAGCTGACCAGCGAATTTCTCGACATCGTCACAACAACGTTTCCCGCTTTTCTCCAAAGCAAGGGCCTGTCCGATCCGGTGGCGCATCGCAACGCTATGATACGCGCCGAAGCGGAGCGTCTGAAAGCATCGCCACCCGCAGGTCCGGTCATTGCCGCAGGCTCCACCGGGTCGATACCGGCCACCGCTGAACTCCTCACAATCATTGCTCACCTTCCCAACGGTGCCGTCATTCTTCCTGGCCTTGACCGCGACATGGATGACGTCTCTTGGAACATGATCGGCGACAGCGACGTCGCACCGTCCACCTTCGGTCACCCGCAATATGGCTTGAAGAAGCTGCTGGGCCGCTTCGGCATGTTGCGGAGTGACGTAAAGTTTCGAGGCTTAGATAAGCCGCAGATGCTAACACGCGAGAAGCTCGTTTCCGAGGCTATGCGACCGGCAGAAACAACGGACCTCTGGGGTGACAAACAGCGCCATATTCCGGCTTCGGATCTCACATTGGCGCTTGCCGGAATCTCGCTGATCGAAGCGCCCACCGAGCGCGAAGAAGCGTTGGCGATTGCCATTGCGCTGCGCAAAGCGATTGACGAAAAGCGCGAGAAGACGGCGGCTTTGATTACCACCGATCGAAATCTCGCCCGACGCGTCTGCGCCGAACTTTTGCGCTTCGGAATTGTCGCGGATGATTCCGGTGGCGCGCAGTTAACAAACTCACCACAAGTGACACTCTTCCTGACCATGCTGAAAGCCGTATTTGAGGCCGAAGATGCCGTCGTTCTGTTGTCGTTGCTCAAACATCCTCTGGCTTTATTCGGGCAAGAAAAAGCCAATGTCATTCGAGCCGTTGAAACCCTTGAACTTGTGGCACTGCGCGGCGTGATTGGTCGCGTCACGGCGGACACACTGCACCTGATGTTTGAGAAGTCGCTTGCAGCCGGGGCGGCAAGTTCGCGCAAACCGTCTTGGCAAGACCGTGTCAGCGGCAAAGACATCGAAGATGCCCGGCTACTCGCGCTGACATTAAACGATGCCATCAAACCGCTTGTGGAGTTGAAGCAACAAGTCGAGGCGCTGACAATATCTGACTCCATCCGCGCTTCTGTCTCCGCCTTCGAAAGCATAG